>NZ_JBSQYM010000185.1:0-5600 GCF_055140805.1 Orenia sp. | reverse complement strand
CGACACTTTTAAAATTAGCGTGAGTGGGTGTGTGAGTGTGAGTAAACCCTAATAAAAAGAAGTTTTACACACACTCACACTCATAGCTCACACTCGACATAAAGTGTCGCACTATCTATCTATTATAGAAGTTTTTATCTAGCACAGGGTGTTAATATAGACTAATTTAAATAAGGAGTCAAAAGTTATGAAATTAAAGTTTTTATTGGTTTTTAGTTTAGTCTTACTTATGGCTTTAAATATTGGATGTAGTAATAGGCTAGATGAAACTGTTTTAAAACTAGAGAAGAGACCTGAAAGAAATAAACATTTATTTGATTATGCTAATAAATTTCAAGATGTAAAAGAATTTACAGAAAGATACTTGGAGATGTTAGAAAGGGAATATAATATAGAGGTACTAATAGTAACTTTGCCACAATTGAATGAAGGTTTTGATATTGAAACTCAAGCTGTAGATCTTTTTAATGATTGGGAAGTTGGGAGAAATAATAATGGACAAGGGGTATTAATACTATTCTCTGAGCAAGAAAAACAGATTAAGATAGAAGTAGGCTATGAATTGGAAAGAATTTTTACTGATGCTTTCTGTAGTTATGCTTCTGACTTACAATTGAAGCGCTATTTTATTTCAAATAATAGTCTAGGCTTGATAGCAGTGTTGGAGGAATTAGAAAAAAGGGCTAGTGTTAATAAGAATAATGAGTTGGTTAGGGATAAAATAAAGAAGTTAGATCAAGAATTCTTATCAGGAGGAGCAGGCATTAAAAGGGAACTAGCAAATTATAAAGTAGAAGAAATCAATAATATAGGAGAAGAAGATTATAGTGCGGCTTTGACTCCGGAAGAGGCATGGAAAAGGATGGTTAAAAGTTGGCGAAATAAAATCAGGAATCCTAATCTAGGTATATATACTGAAGCAACTAAGATAGTATATAATCAACCTCGGATAAGAAATGCTTCTGACTCTCAATTTGAAGAATATATTAGAGAGTACGGTGATAAGGAGTATGAAGTTTTAGAGAAGGGAAATTATGCTGTGATATATTTTGGTAAAAAGAAGGGGTGGGATAATGCACCTTTTTTCTTCTGTAAAACTGAAGAAGGTTGGAAATTTGATGTATCTAATCAAGCTAGATATGTAGTAATGGGTTCTAATGCTTACTGGGGAGTAGAGCGAGGGGGCAATCCTTATATGAGGGTGCTTTCTATGAAACCTCTCTTTTATTATGATAATAAAGATATTCCAACAGAGGGGAGAGAAATTTATAGAATTAGTCAGGATAAAATTATTGCTAGTAAAATTAAAAGATTAGAGAAAGAGGTTAAACAAGGTGCAACTGATGTCAATACTTTATTTGAATTAGGTAAGTCATACTCTTTGATTTCAATGAATATTAAGGCTATTTCTATGCTTAAAAAAGCTATCAGATTGGATGCTGAGTATGCTCCAATCTATAAGTATTTAGCCATAGCTAATGTTGAAATGTCTTTTCAGTATCAAACAGCCATTAAATATATGAAAAAATATATTGAATTAGAGCCTAATGATGAATTTGGCTATAAATTTTTGGGTTATCTATATTATCAAATTGGTGAATATAGAAAGGCAGTCTATGAATTAAATCAAAGATTAGAATTATCAGCAGGTGATACTTATACATATTGTAAGCTTGCTAGAGTTTATGCAAATTTATTTAAAGAAGCTAGTATTTTAAATAAAAATAAATACAAAAGATTATCTATAAGAATGCTTGATAAAGCAAGTGAAGATGTTATTAATTATGAAGTTTGGAGGGTGGATGCTGTAGAAAAGTATTTAAGAAATAAAGATATAAGATAACTTTGTAATAAATTATGGACATTTAATCCTTAAAAAGTTAGTTAAGTTCATACAAATAGAGTTAGATTAAGAGAATTACTACATGTCCTTTTATTGATATATTACGACACTTTTTTACTTCAGTGTATAGTTGATAATTGACAGTTGATAGTTAAGTTCAAAACCATTTAAATATAGGTTTTTAGTCCCTTAACTATCCACTATCAACTATCAACTCAAAAGTGTCGCACTATCATTATATTGTATCAGTTTTTATACTAGCACTAGGCATTAATATAATACCATTGCTTCAAGTAGAGGTTTAAGTTGGGTAAATAATTTACCCAACTTAAACCTATTTTAATGATTAAATATAAATCAACTCTTGAGCATCTACTATAATTTCTACTGCATCTTCAAGATTCTCAACAGAGTAATCGGCAGCAGGGTACTTACTACCTAGCTTGATAGTCCTACAACCTGCTTTATTACCAGCTTCTATATCGGAGTTGCGGTCACCTACCATGAAGGAATTTTCTAGATTGATATCATATTTTTTGGCCAATTTAATTATCATCCCTGCTTCAGGTTTACGACACTCACATTCTGAATCGAAGTGAGGACAATATTCTATATCATCGATATGGGCATCCTTCTTTTTTAAAGTAGCCACTAAGTGTTGATGAATCTCATCTAAATCTGATTCACTAAAGTAACCACATTCGATACCACCTTGATTTGTAACTACAAAGACCTTATATCCTTTTTCATTTAACATTTTGATTGCCTTAGCAGTCCAAGGGTATAATTTTAAATCTTCAGGTTTATTGACAGGTGAATCATAACGGTTGATAACGCCATCACGGTCTAAAAAAACAGCTTTAGTCAATATTATCACTCCTTTTTTCTTTCTTATATAATATTTTAGTTCTTTTTCTCTTTTACTATGAATAATAAATTAGATAATTTAATTGAATAATTACTTCTTCTAATAAAAATTGATATAATATAGAGATAGTGCGACATTTCTTTTGAGTTGACAGTTTACAGTGTACAGTTTACAGTAAAAAGACTAAAGGCTTATATCTTAAAGAGATTTAGTGCTTTTGAACTTAACTGTCAACCGTCAACTGTAAACTGTACACTGGTTTAAAAGTGTCGCTATATACTCATTAAGAGCCATTATTTATGCTAGAATTGGACTAACATGATATTTGTAAATACTTTGATTAGACTAAAGATAAAAGTTATGCTAAGCTTTTTATACTTACCTTTATTCTTAATATTTTCTTAATATATATATGATATACTGGTAATAAGTTTTATTTTAAACTGAAATTCAATGTGAGGTGAATACAGATGGAAGAAAAGAAGGTTTTAATAGTTGATGATGATAAGAATGTTGTTGAAATTCTAAGTTTATATCTAAAGAAGGAAAAATTTAATGTATTGACTGCCAAAGATGGTCAAGAGGCAATTGCTAAAGTAGAAGAATCTAATCCTGATTTAGTTATTTTAGATATCATGATGCCGAAGCTAGATGGTCTTGAAGTGGTGAAGACTTTAAGAAAGGATAATGAAATTCCTATTATCTTGTTATCAGCTAAAGGTGAAGAGTTTGATCGAATTTTGGGTTTAGAGATTGGGGCTGATGATTATGTGACTAAACCTTTTAGCCCAAGAGAAGTATTGGCTAGGGTTAAAGTTATTTTAAAGAGGGTATCAAAATCTAAAAAGATAAAAGAGGCAAGTTATTTAATCTCTTATCCTAGATTGACTATAGATCCTAAAGAAAGAAGAGTTGAGGTAGATGGAAAAGTAATAGAGTTATCACCTAAGGAGTATCAGTTATTGTTGCTTTTAGCCCAACACCCTAAGCAGGTATTTGAACGGGAGCAACTTTGTGATAAGATCTGGGGGCTAGATTATTATGGTGATATGAGAACTGTAGATGTCCATATCAACTGGTTAAGAGATAAATTAGATTTAGGTTATCTTAAGACAGTTTGGGGAGTTGGTTATAAATTTGAGGTGCAAGCAGATGTTCAATAACCTTTTTAGTAAGATTATGGGAAGTTATCTGCTAATTCCATTGTTAATCTTATTATCTCTGCTTATTATACTTCCAGATTATTTGGAGAATTATTTCTTTAAGGCAAAAAAGGTAGAATTATTAAGGAAAGGAAGGATGGCTGTTAGGCTGATCAGACAAGGTGATTACAATCACTATGATGAAGTTAATAACTTTTTAGGTACTTTAGAGAAGCTGCTTGACAGTAGCTTGATAGTAATTAATCAAGAAGGTGAGATAATTAATCAAGGCATGAGAATGAGAGGGATGATGAGAAGACCTGGGATGAATAGAATGCATGGTGCAATGATGCATAATAGGATGCATCAAGGATTAAGTAAAGATATGTCTAAAAAGATTATGAACTTTCAAAAAGAATTGGACAAGGTTTTAGCTGGAGAGCAGACAAGCTTTCGTGGAAAGGTAGAGATGTTGAAACAACCAATTATTGGTGTGGGGCTTCCTTTATACAACTCTAACGAGAAGCTGGCTCTGTTTTTAATCTCTCCGCTAAGTGGCTTAGAAGAGACAGTAATTAAAGTTAGAAACTTAACCTTACGAGTAACTCTAATAGCTGTTTTATTGGCATTGAGCTTGGGATATTTTATCTCTAAAGGGATTACTCGCCCTGTACTAGAGATGAAACATCAGGCCCAGAAGATGGCTAAAGGGGATTATCAGGTTAAAATAGTTAATCTTCCAAAGGATGAGATTGGTGAGCTAGGGGAGAGCTTTAATTACCTATCAAATAAGTTAGAAGAGAATATAGAAGAATTGAGTCGAGAAAAGCAGAGGATGCATGAGATGTTGACAAGTATGGGAGAAGGGGTTTTAGGGGTCGGTACTGATAAGAAAATTTTATTAGCTAATCCTAGATTTAAAGAGATTTTTCAAGTTGAGGAGGAGATTATTAGTAAAGAATTTGTAGGAATAGTTGGAGAAAATTTGATTAAATTAATAGATAGGGTCTTAATAACAGAACAGGAATTAAAAGAAGAGTTCTCTTGGAATGATCAAATTATTGTGGCCCATGCAGCTCCAATTAGAGAGAAAAGTGACAAGCTACGGGGAATTATAATCTTAATTAGGGATGTTACTGAAGTTAGAAGGTTAGATGAGATGAGAAAACTATTTGTAGCAAATGTATCCCATGAATTGAAGACTCCATTAACAGCAATCCGTGGTTATTTAGAGGCTATTTTGGATGGGATTGTTGATGATACTAAGCTACAGGGTGAATATTTAACTAGAGTATTAGCAGAGACCAATCGGATGACTAGACTTGTTCAAGAAATTTTGAATTTATCCAGATTACAATCAGGTCAAATTGAATTTAATTTAATGGAGTTTGGATTATTGGATTTAATCAATAAAGTAGTCAGGAATTTAGAGAGTAAACTAGATGATAGAACTGTCATTGTAGAAGGAAATCAAGATTTAATAATAGAAAGTGACCGGGATAGATTAGAAGAGGTATTAGTTAACTTGTTGAGTAATGCTATTAAATTTACAGCTAAAACTGGAGAGATTAGAGTTAGCTTAGAGGAGTGTCAAGGGAAGGTCAAGATTAGGGTAAGTGATAATGGCATCGGTATTCCCAAATCTGAATTATCTTATATCTGGGAGAGGTTCCATCAAGTTGATAGAGCTAGAACTCCTGAAGAAGAAGGAACTGGTTTAGGGCTAGCAATTGTTAAAGATTTTTTT
>NZ_JBSQYM010000184.1:0-5554 GCF_055140805.1 Orenia sp. | reverse complement strand
TATTATATCATACTAGATAGAATATTTGAAGGTATCGAACCTTACAAATATTATCCAATTCATCTCCACCTAATACATAGTTTAGATGGAGTTTTCTTTGGATGTTTTAGATAAATAGAAATCTTGTAATCTGTAGAAAGTAGTAGATTTATATTTCTAATAGAGAATTCTACTATACTTTGTTATAATCAAGATTAAAGTGGCTCATTGAGGAGTGTTTTTATATAAATAGGGGGGATAAGAGATGAGATACGAAGTCATTTTATTTGATGCAGATAGAACTTTATTCGATTTTGATAGAGCCGAGGAGCATGCTATAGAGAGATTGATGAATCATTTTGAGGTTGAATATCGGAAGGAAAATCACCTAAAGCAGTATCAAGAGATTAACAATAAGTTATGGGAAGAGCTTGAACAGGAGCTTATTACCCCTGAGGAGTTGAAGCTAGAGAGATTTAGAAGATTAGCAGAAGAGCTAGATTTAGAGATAGAGGGACAAGCCTTAAGTGAAAAGTATTTAGAATTTTTAGCTGAAGGTCATTTTTTGCTTGATGGTGCTTTGGAGTTGATTGAAGATTTAGATAAGGATTATAAGCTAGCGATCGTTACTAATGGTTTAGCAACAGTTCAAAAAGGGAGGTTGAAGGCGTCTCCATTAAGTGATTATTTTGATCATCTAATTATTTCAGAAGAGATAGGTATTGCCAAACCAAATCCTAGAATCTTTGAGCATACCTTTAAAAAGATGGGGTATCACGATAAGAGTAAAGTATTGATGGTCGGTGATAGTCTCAGCTCAGATATACAAGGTGGGATTAATTTTGGGATTGATACTTGCTGGTTTAATCCCGATAAAACAGAGAATAGAAGTGGAATAAAACCTACTTATGAGATTAGTGATTTAAGTGAATTAAAAGAAATATTATCTAGAGAATAATATCTCCTTAGAGGATTAGTATATTGCAATAGTTTAAGATAATTGTATTATTTATCCATGGATAAATTGACATTTGAAATTTTAAGTGCTAAAATAATATTTGATTAAAACTATACTATAAAACAGGAGGATTTTATAATGGTTACTAAACAAGTAGAGACTAGAGAGTTTCAAGCAGAGACTAAGCAGTTGTTAGATTTAATGATTAATTCTATCTATACCAATCAGGAGATCTTCCTTAGAGAGTTGATAGCTAATGCATCAGATGCTATTGATAAGGTCAAATTTGAGTCCTTAACTGATGTGGATATTTTAGAGGGGGATAGTGATTTTGAGGTCTTGATTGATGTAGATGAAGAGAATAAGACTTTAACTATCTCTGATAATGGAATTGGGATGACCTATGATGAGGTTATCAATAATATTGGGACCATTGCTCAGTCAGGAACTAAGAAATTTATCGAGCAATTAAAGGATAATAAGGAAGATGTAAGCTTGATTGGTCAGTTTGGAGTTGGGTTCTATTCTGCCTTTATGGTTGCTGAAAAAGTTACCTTAATTACCCGTGCACCTCATCAAGAACAGGGAGTTAAGTGGGAGTCTGAAGGTGATGGGACGTATACAGTAGAACATACTGATAAAGAGCAAAGAGGTACTGAGATCACTTTGACTTTGAGAGAAGAGTTCAGTGATTCTGCTGATTTTGAGGATGATTTTACTAATAGAAATAATATTAAAAACTTAGTAGAAAAGTACTCTAATTATGTTAAATATCCAATTAAGATGGATTTCTATCATGAGCAGGAGAATGATGAGGGAGAGAAGAGTGTAGAAGTAGAGACTAAAACTCTAAATACGATGACTCCACTGTGGAACAGGAATAAGGATGAGATTAGTGATGAAGAGTATAATGAATTTTATAAGAATCTCTCTAAGGATTGGAATGAGCCTTTAGAGGTTATACATAAACAGGTTGAAGGACTGGTTAAATTCAATGCTTTATTATATATCCCTACTAAAGCACCTTATGATTTTTATACAGCAGACTTTGATAAAGGGATTAAGCTCTATTCCAAGAGTGTCTTTATTATGGATGACTGCCAAGAAATACTGCCAGAATATTTAAAGTTTGTACGAGGTCTTGTTGATTCACCAGACTTCTCCTTAAATATCTCTCGTGAGGTCTTACAGCATAGCAAACAGCTAAAAGTGATCGGTAAGAATTTAGAGAAGACAATCCTAAGAACTCTAAAATCTATGCTTAAAAAGGATAGAGAGAAGTATGAAGGTTTCTGGAAGGAGTTTGGTAGAGCCATCAAAGGTGGAATCTATACAGATTATAGTAACAAGGATAAGCTAGAGAATTTATTGATCTTTGAATCTTCTCACTCTAAAGAGGGTATGAGCACTTTAGCAGAGTATCTTGATAGAATTTCTGAAGGTCAAGAGGTAATCTATTATGTTACTGGTGAGAGTAGAGATAAGGTAGAAAATCTACCACAGATGGAGCTATTACAGGATAAAGGCTTAGAAGTAATCTATTGCTTAGACCCAATCGATGAATTTGTGATTGATATCTTAGGAGAGTACCAAGAGGTTAAATTCAAGTCGGTGCTTCGTGGTGATTTAGAGTTAGATGATCAAGAGCAAGAAGAGGAAAGTGAAGTAAAAGAAGAATTATTAGAGGTAATTAAAGAGCACTTAAAGGGTAAGGTTGATGATGTTAGATTAAGTAAACGTTTAAAATCAAGTGCAGTCTGCTTGGTCAGTGATGAAGCAGGGATGAGTATGTCGATGGAGAGAATCTTACAAGGGATGAATCAGAATCTAGGCAAAGCCCGTAGAATTTTAGAGATCAACCCAGACCATCAAGTCTTCTCTACTATAGAGCGTTTATATGAACAGGATGCAGAGAGTGAAACCTTAAAGGAGTATAGTCAATTACTTTATTCATTATCATCATTAGTGGAAGGTTTTAACCCAGATAATCCTGTAGAGTTTGCTAATAAGATTAGTGATTTGATGGCTAAGGCCTATTAGTACAAAAATATCATAAAATTATTTAAAGCTATTGTCTTTTAAAAGATAATAGCTTTTTTATTTATAATCAGCAACCCTTCCCCAATATTCAGTCCGGCTGAAAGCAGGGCAGCTAGAGATGAAATTTACATAAATAGGTGACTTATTTAAGTTGGGATGGGCTTTAAAAAAATCTCGATCACCATAGACTATAGCCTCTAAAGCAAGGGGTAACTCTTGAATGAAGATCCTATTTCTGATAAAGGCTTTGACTAAGCCAAACTCACCGTCAACTAAGACACTTGCATACAGATAATAGCCATGTTCATCTACTCTCCATTCTGCTAGTACTTCATCTCTGTTTTGGTTAATCTGATTATAGGCATACTTTTGAGCAATGGTCAAAAATAGTTCAGCAGTGATATCAGAATGGGTTAGAGTATATCTTCTAGGTATAATAGGATCAGTAGGAGTAACTCCTAAACCAAGCTCAACAGATAGCTTATCAGGGTCTAACCTTTTCATACTCTTCTCCTCCTTTGTTGAAACTCGATTAATATATCATATGGGATTATAGAGGATTTGGTACGTGGTAATTTTTTTCTTGACAAACTTGTATATACAAGTTATAATATTCTTAGAAAAAATTTACTAGCCACAGGTTTCAACCTGTGGTGATGGTGATATGTTACACTACGGGTTAAAACCCGTAGCTAAAACTTAAAGTGTCGCAATATATCCATTAAATTTCATTTTGAATTCATATACTTATATACAACTTATAAGATTATAACCTATATAAAGATATTAATTTACAGGCTATATTTTAGATTTCTAATTATAATTAGCTTTTATTTAGAGAAAAGAATAAGATTAACAGTCACTATAACCCTATAATATTTGATAAGAGTGGATAGTTATCTAAAAAAGTTAATCAGATAATAATCTAGTCTTTCTTTTCTGAAACTAGTTCTCAGTTAATTTTAAAATAGTTTGTATAAAGAATATAGGGGGGTTACAAATGGCTAAATTTACAAAGCAAGCAGAAGAATTATTAGAGTATATCGGTGGCAAGGAGAATATTTCAGCGGTATCACATTGTGTTACAAGGATGCGTTTTGTATTAAATGATAATCAGCAAGCAGATATGGAAAAGATTGAAAAGATTGCTTGTGTAAAAGGAACCTTTACCCAAGCAGGGCAGTTCCAAGTTATTATCGGTAATGAGGTCTCTGATTTTTATAATGATTTTGTCAAGGTCTCAGGTGTTTCTGGAGTGAGTAAGGATGTAGCTAAGAAGAATTCAAGGCAGAACCTTAATTGGTTACAGAGAATGATTTCACACTTAGCTGAGATATTTACACCATTAATTCCAGCTTTGGTAGTTGGTGGTTTGATTTTAGGCTTCCGTAATGTAATTGGAGATATTAAATTACTAGAAGATGGTACTAAAACCTTAACAGATGTCTCTCAATTTTGGGCTGGAGTCCACCATTTCTTATGGTTGATTGGTGAAGCTATCTTCTTCTTCTTACCTGTAGGAATCACTTGGTCTATCTCTAAGAAGATGGGAGCAACAGAGATATTGGGGATTATACTCGGTGTTACTTTAGTCTCTCCACAGTTATTAAATGCTTATGCAGTAGCTGGTGGAGCAGAGGCTCCAGTCTGGGACTTTGGTTTTGCACAGATTAAGATGATTGGTTATCAAGCTCAGGTTATTCCAGCAATCTTAGCAGGATTTACTCTGGCTACCTTGGAGAATTGGTTACGTAAGTTTGTTCCAGAATATATCTCAATGATTGTAATTCCTTTCTTTGCCTTAGTGCCAACTGTGTTAGTGGCCCATGTTGTCTTAGGTCCAATTGGTTGGACAATCGGGTCATATATCTCAAATATCGTATATGCAGGACTAACATCAGCTTTTGGATGGTTATTTGCAGCAGTATTTGGTTTTACTTATGCACCGTTAGTAATCACAGGATTGCATCATATGACAAATGCTATTGATTTACAGTTGATGAGTGAATTTGGTGGAACTAACCTATGGCCGATGATTGCTTTATCTAATATTGCTCAAGGTTCTGCAGTATTAGCAATAATCTATCTAAATAGGGATAATGAAGAAGAGAAGCAAGTCTCTATTCCAGCAGCTATTTCCTGTTATCTAGGAGTAACTGAGCCAGCTATGTTTGGTATCAATTTAAAGTATATCTTCCCATTTTTAGCTGCGATGATTGGTTCATCAATTGCTGGATTGGTCTCAGTAAGTTCAGGTGTTATGGCTAATTCGATTGGAGTTGGAGGTTTACCAGGTATCCTATCAATCCAACCTCAGCATATAATGATGTTTGCTGTAGCAATGCTAATTGCAATAGTTGTTCCCTTTATCCTAACAATTATCTTTGCTAAAAATAATATTGCTGTAGGGAAGAAGAGCATATAAATATTACATCTAAATTTAGATTAGAATTTTGATATGGGGTTATATAGGTATATTGCGACACTTGTGTCGAGTTGACAGTGGTTTACACGAAGAGTTTTAGTTTTTAAACTCGTAGGGACGGTGTACAGTTTACAGTTAAAAGATTAAAACCT
>NZ_JBSQYM010000183.1:0-5308 GCF_055140805.1 Orenia sp. | reverse complement strand
TAGCTACGGGTTTTAACCCGTAGTGTAACATGTCATCATCACCACAGGTTGAAACCTGTGGCTAGTAAATTTACCATTATAAAAAGTGTCGCACTATCTCTCTATTGTATTACTCTTCTACTAGCATAAAACCTTGATATAAGTAATTCTTATTCCGAAGTTATCCATTGATTTAAAGCTGATGAGTAAAAAGAAGTCGAGAGAAGAATTCTTCTCCCGACTTCCTTTAAATTATGGCTTTAATCTTAGTTCCTTCTCCTAGGGTTGATTCAATAGCTAAGCTACCATTGATATATTTAATTCGTTCTTTCATCCCTTCTAACCCAAAGCTCTTATCCTTATCTACTTCTTGGAGGTTAAATCCTTTACCATTGTCTTGAATATATAATTGAATCTTGTCCTCACTTATCTCTAAAGAAATTTCTATTTTCTCTGCTTGAGCGTGCTTAACAATATTATTTAATGACTCTTGTAATACTCTATATAAGGTCAACTGTACTTTATTATTGATAAAGTCTGTATCTCCAATAACTGAAAAAGAGATAGTTAAGTTGTATCTTCTTTTAAATAAAGAGATCAGATTCTCTATCGCTTCTAAGAATTCTCTTTCAGTCAAATCTAAAGGCTTTAATCCATAAATCATCAATCTCATCTCTGTTTGTACCTCTTGTACCATCTCTTGTAATTGTTTAATCATCTCCTGTGATTTTTCTATGTCATGGTCTAATAGGTAGTTTAGAGTGTTAAGGTTAAGGTTTATTCCAAATAGATTCTGTGAGACGGAATCATGGAGTTCACGAGCAATACGATTTCTTTCTTCGATTATAGCTAATTCTTTATTCTCCTGTTCTAATTTGATTCTTTTCTCTTTCTCTTCAAGGTTAGCATGAAAAAGAGATATCATTACTGAAACTATACCATTAGCCAAAGCTGTATATAATAAAGCTTTTCTAGGAAGCCCACCTAGGTAAGCAAAGGGGAAGCCTATGATGTAGAAGACAGTAGAAGATACCAAATAGGTAACTATTGTTTGAATGAGAGGATTATAGTTTTTATTTAAAAACAAGAAATAATTTACCAGATTATTAGTTAAACTGATAAAAAAACCAACGATACCCCCAAAAACTAAATAACCTATTAACAGGTAAAAATGAACTATTAAGCCATTGGTAGCTATCATAAAAATTAAGGAAATACAAATTCCAATCAGACTAAATTTTTTAGCTGTTTTGAGAATTTCCATAAAATATTCTTTAGGCATTATGATTACCTCCTAACTAAATCTTCTTCAATTGCTTTGATTGCTGCCTGAGTTCTATCTTTGACATCAAGTTTTCTTAATATATTACTCACATGAGTTTTAACAGTCTTGTCAGAGATGAATAAGGCTTTACCGATTGCTTTATTTGATTTTCCTTTGCTTAAGTGTAATAGCACATCCTTCTCTCTAGAGGTCAGTGGTTCTATTAGTACTTTCTTTTTAGTGACTCTTTTCATCAATTTTTTTGCGATTCGGGGATGGAGTACAGGTTCTCCCTCTTTAGCAGCAAAGATTGCTTCTATCAGCTTGTGAGGTGGTGAATCCTTCATCAGATAGCTCAAGGCTCCAGCATCGATTGAAGCTATAACCTCATCATCTTCACAGAAGCTAGAGAGTACTATTATCTGTATGCTGGGATTGACCCTTAGAATTTCTTGAGTTAGCTTAACCCCTGTCATATCAGGAAGGTGTAAATCAACAATGGTTATCTCAGGGTTCTTCTCTTTGATATCTGTTAAAGCATCCTCTCCAGTGCTTGCTTGTCCAACTATATCTATCTCTTCATTGGTACTTAAAAAAGCCTTTAATCCTTGTAGTACAAGAGGATGATCATCGACTAAATAGACTTTAATCATTATACATTCTCCTTTGTAGTTGTTTTAATATCTATCTTCTGAATAATTCTAAAAAATCCTTGTAGTATATAAAATAGTATATCTGATTATAATTTTCTTTTGAAGATGATAAGGTTGTAATTTAACTAGTACGAATGGAGTATATTGTGTTAATTTGGTTGTTAGGTGGATATGTAGTTGGATGGTTAGCTTTGACCTAACAACCTACCCTCAAACTACCTAACACTCAAAAGAAAAAGTATTACATTGTCTCTCTACTGTATTATTTTCTAATATACAAGATATAACTTTAATTTTCAATAAAGGTATTAGTCTAATTTTATCGTATTTTATTAATAGTAATTATTATTGATATAGCTTAATATATATTCATTAATCTAAGTAAGACAGGAGGGAGTTAAAGTTGATTCAGCAGAGTAGAATTAAAACTTTAAATAATAATGAACTTCAGAATGGGAATTATATTCTATATTGGATGCAGGCTTCACAACGGACAGAGTATAATCATGCTCTAGAGTTTGCTATTGATAAAGCCAATGAACTTAAACAACCATTGTTAGTCTTTTTTGGTCTGACTGATAATTTTCCTGAAGCTAATCTTCGCCATTATTATTTTATGCTAGAAGGATTAAAGGAGGTAGCCCAGAGTTTAGCCAAACGGGATATTAAGTTTATTCTTAGAAAGAAGAGCCCAGAGTTAGGGATACAGAAATTAACTCAAGATGCCTCAATGGTAATTGTAGATAAAGGTTATCTGAGAGTAGAGAGAAGCTGGCGGCAGATAGTAGCAGAGAATATTAATTGCCCTCTGATAGAGGTTGAGAGTAATATAGTTGTACCTGTTGAAGAAGCTTCAAATAAGGAGGAGTATGCAGCTTATACCATTAGAAAGAAGATTCATCGTCAGTTAGAGAAGTACTTAGTTCCTTTAGAAACAAGGAGCGTAGATATCTCTTCGTTAGATTTTGACTTGGAGACTTTGGATATCAACGAGATAGATAGGATTATTGAGAATTTAGATATTGATGATAGTGTGGGCAGAGTAGAAGGTTTTCAGGGAGGAACCTCCCAAGCAATCAAGCATTTTGAAGATTTTATGGAGAATAAGCTGGACAAGTATGGGCAGCTACGGAATGACCCTACTTTAGACTACACCTCTAATTTGAGCCCTTATCTCCATTTTGGACAGATATCTCCACTTTATCTGGCTCTAGAGGTGGATGAAATAATTAGTCCAGGCAAAGAGGATTTTTTAGAGGAATTGATTGTGAGAAGAGAATTAAGTATCAACTTTGTCTATTATAATCAAAAGTATGATGCTTCCTTGAAAGATACCTTATCCGGTTGGGCTTATCAGACTTTAGATGAGCATAAGGATGATCTGCGAGAAGACATCTATACTAGAGAAGAATTTGAACAAGGATTGACCCATGATATTTATTGGAATGCTGCTCAGCTGGAGATGGTCTTGACAGGGAAGATGCAAGGTTATATGAGGATGTATTGGGGTAAGAAGATTTTAGAATGGACTCAAAGTCCAGAAGAGGCCTATCAGATAGCTCTTTATCTCAACAATAAGTATAGTCTTGATGGCAGAGAACCTAATGCTTTTGCAGGGGTAGCTTGGTGCTTTGGAAAGCATGATCGGGCTTGGACTGAGCGCGAGATCTTTGGCAAGGTCAGGTATATGAATGCCAATGGCTTAAAGCGGAAGTTTAAGATTGATAAATATGTAGATAAGATTGATCAATTATGCCAAGCTAAAGGGGTAGCTACGGGTTTTAACCCGTAGTGTAACATGTCATCATCACCACAGGTTGAAACCTGTGGCTAGTAAATTTACCATTATAAAAAGTGTCGCACTATCTATTTATTGTATTAGTACAACAGCTTATGATAACTTTATTTTAAGGAGGTATAAATAATGGAGTTTGTAAAGCCTGTTATAGTTGTCAGCAAATGTTTAGAGTTTGCTAAGTGCCGTTATAATGGTGTGATGATCAGTGATGAATTTGTCAAGAAGCTCAAGGACTATGTAGAGTTTATTCCAATCTGCCCTGAAGTGGAGATAGGACTAGGTGTTCCTAGAGATACGATTAGGCTGATTAAAGGGAACGATAAGATTAGATTGATCCAACCAGCTACTAAAAGAGATGTAACCGATGAGATGAAAGAATTTAGTGAAGAATTTTTGGGCTCATTAGATCAGGTAGATGGATTTCTGCTAAAAGACCGATCTCCCTCTTGTGGAACTAAAGATTCTAAGGTCTATTCTGGTATAGATAAAAGCTCGATGGTAATAGAGAAGTCAAAGGGGGTATTTGCCCAAAAAGTTGGAGAAGTATTCTCTTATGCTGTCATGGAAAATGAGGGTAGATTAAAGAACTTTAGAATTAGAGAGGACTTTCTGACAAAGTTATTCTTATTGGCTCGTTTCCGTAAGGTCAAGGAGTCCAAATCTATGAGTAAGCTAGTTCAGTTTCAAGCAGAGAATAAGTTATTGTTTTTTGCTTATAAGGAAGCAGAGATGAGAAGGATGGGTAAGATCGTAGCCAATCAGCAGCATCTCTCTTGGGCTGAATTGATCAAGGAGTATGAAGAGCATCTACATAACCTATTAAAAGGGATGGCTACCTACAAAGCTAATATCAATGCTTTAATGCATGCCTTTGGTTATTTCTCTAAGGAACTATCTAGTCAAGAGAAGAAGTTCTTTTTAGATACTCTAGATAAATATCGTGAGAACAAAGTTCCTTTAAGTGTACCTAATAATATTTTAGAGGCTTGGATTATCAAATATGATAAAAGTTATTTAAAGGAACAGAGCTTCTTTCATCCTTATCCTGAAGAGTTGATAGAGATTAAAGATTCAGGGAAGGGAAGAGATTATTAGTAGAAAGTCAAAGATTAGATTTTCAGATTAAGTGAGCGATTAGAGTACTAGAAGTACTCTAATCGCTTTATATATTTACTTTCGAATTAAATTATTTAATGCCGATGTCTATTATTTAATAAATGAAAGAGTGGAAGGTGTAACTTTTATTAGTGAACCTCTCAAAGAAGGTCTGGAAGTTGCAGGTTATTAGAGCTGGATGGAAGATCTGTTTAGAGATTGATCTAGTAGATAATCGGTGGGTGAAACCTAACTACTAACCCCTACCCACCTACCTCCTAAATATTACTTTTTCTCTCTATAACGTCATGTTTAAATTTTATTCTAGATTCACGAACCTATATAGATATCCAAGTCTAAAGTGTAATAAAAGACCAAAGATCAAAAGCTAAGGATTAGCAGCGAATTAACACGAATTAAAGATTAAAATATTAATTAATCTTTTAGTTTTATTTGCGTAAATTCGGTAGATTCGTTGCTGAAAGTTATCTTTTAAGGTTTTTAGTTAAGAACTTAAAG
>NZ_JBSQYM010000182.1:0-7590 GCF_055140805.1 Orenia sp. | reverse complement strand
CATCTTTTATTCCCCTCTCCTGATATGAGGAGAGGGGTTAGGGGTGAGGTGGGTTTTATATTACATTCTAAAGTTGTTTATCTATATAGATGTCCAAGTCTAAAGTGTAATAAAAAACTAAAGATTAGCAGCGAATTAACACGAATTAAAGAGTAAAAGATTAATTAATCTTTTGGTTTTATTCGCGTAAATTCGGTAGATTCGTTGCTGAAAGTTATCTTTTAAAGTTTTTAGTTAAGAAATTAAAGGTATTAAAATATAAAAATATCAATATTAAATTTTACTCTAAAACTTAATAGCTACACTAAATCTAAACTAATATGTTCTATAATACACAAAAAACGCAGAAGAATATTCTCCTGCGTTTTTCTCTATATAATATGAAAAAGATAACTATTACTTCGCTTTAGTTTTAATTAAAATCTTTGAAAATTACCAATTCTGGAGTTTTGGTAAAATTCTTTTTTTATTTCAGCATTCTAAATAATCTTATGGGCTTGTAGTATGAAACCTTTATGGGTTTCTATATATAAATTAAATAATTGCTTCCTCAGTCTCAGCATCAAAGATATGCATCTTTTCAAGATCAAATGCAATTTTCATTACGTCTCCAACTTTAGCCTCACTTTGCGGATCTACAACAGCTACAATAGTTCTGTCCCCGATACTAAGATGTAGATGAATTGAAGAACCCATTGGCTCAATAACTTCTACTGTAGCATCTACAGTATCTACATTCTCATCAGTTTCTGCAAATTCAGGATCCATAATATCTTCTGGACGAATTCCAAAGACAATCTCTTTACCAACATAAGTTTGTAATTCTTTCATAGCTTGAGACATCTTAGTAGGAATAGTTAAATCAATTCCTTTTCCTGTTAATACTAGTTCATCTCCTCTTGCTTCAATCTTAGCATCTAAGAAGTTCATTGCAGGGCTACCAATAAATCCTGCTACAAACATATTATTAGGTTGATTATAAAGAGTAATTGGATCATCAATCTGTTGGATAACTCCATCTTTCATTACAACAATACGATCTGCTAAAGTCATGGCTTCAACTTGATCATGTGTTACATAAATAGTAGTTGTTTGTAATCTTTCATGTAACTTACTCAACTCAGCTCTCATCTGTACTCTTAATTTAGCATCCAAATTAGATAATGGCTCATCCATTAAGAATACCTTAGGTTCACGTACAATAGCACGCCCCATAGCAACACGTTGACGCTGACCACCAGATAATTCTTTAGGCTTTCTTTCTAATAAAGGTTCAATCCCTAATACTTTTGCAGCTTCCTTAACTCTTCTATCAATCTCTGAGCTATCAAACTTTCTTAGTTTAAGCCCAAAAGCCATATTATCATATACATTCATATGTGGGTATAATGCATAATTTTGGAATACCATTGCAATATCTCTATCTTTTGGAGCGACATCATTTACTAACTTGTCACCAATATAAAGCTCTCCACCAGATATCTCTTCTAAACCAGCAATCATTCTCAAAGTTGTAGACTTAGCACATCCAGATGGTCCAACAAATACCATAAACTCTTTGTCTTGAATATCAATATTTGCATCATAAACAGCCTGAAATCCATTTGGATAAATCTTATCGATATTCTTTAAAGTTACCTTAGCCATTTGAAAATTCCTCCTCATAAGTTTTAATATAAATATATAATTAAGTAGACTTTCTAACAATTAATTTACTTGTTAAAATCTCAATATCTTCTTCAATATCCTCATCTTCGATCAAAGCAAATAGTTTTTGAGCTGAATTAGCACCAAGTTCATACATCGGTTGTGCTACAGTAGTTAATGGCGGCTCTATTATAGAAGTTACAATAGTATCTTCAAAACCTACCACAGCTATCTCTTCAGGAATTAAATAACCTCCCATTTTAATCGCATCAATTACCCCTACAGCAATTAAATCATTGGCTGCAAAAATAGCAGTAGGTGGTTCTTCTAGATTCAACAACTCTAAAAAACCTTGATAACCACACTCTCTGCTCCAATCCTTATTAATAATTAGCTGAGAATCATAATCTAAATGATATTCTTTAAGGGCTTGTTGATATCCTTGCAAACGATTTTGTGATGCTAAATTATCTTTAGGACCATTTATTAAGGCAATTCTTTTATGCTCTCTCTCCAATAAGTGCTTAGTTGCTTCAAAAGCACCTGTATTATTATCAATAATTACCGAAGGCAGCATAACTTCCTCTACCAGCCGATTTGCTAATACGATAGGATAGCCTGATAACCCTAAGTTAATGATTTTATTATTTGCTAGACCATCACCTAAGAAGATAATACCTGCTATCTTATTTCCTTGTAACCATTCTATATAGGTAGCTTCCCTCTTTTCATCGCCATCGGTATTACAGACTATAACTTGATAGCCATTTTCAGTAGCAATATCCTGGATAGCACGAGTTACCTCAGAATAAAATGAACTAGAAATATCAGGTAGGATTAAACCTATCATATTACTCTCTTGTCTAGCTAAATTACGAGCCAATAAATTTGGCTGGTAATTATACTTTCTAGCAATATCTAATATCTTTTGTCTTGTACTTTCTCCTACACCAGCTTTATTATTAATAGCGCGAGAGACAGTAGATTCTGATACACCAAGCTTTGCTGCAATATCTTTCATAGTAATACCCACAATATCCACCTCACGGATCACGCAACCGCTTGAGCAATGCTCAAAAATAATCACGCAATCGCTTGCGTAATGATTATAGCAAAAACTTACTACTACTATTGTAAATGTAATAAGTTCTTATATTCTTATGATTTTATACTTATTTTAACTTATATACATTATAGCATAATTGTATTTTAATAGCAAGGGATTGTTTTATTTTTTGATTAAAATTATCTTCAACCAAATAATAGATACTCCCTTGCTCATTACTTTCTATATTTTGATAGTCAGCATGATTCTCTTATTACTAACTTAGGTTCTAACTCTTTTTGAATTATTTTTTCCTTATCACTTTGAATTGAATCTACTAAAAGCTCAACACCTAGCTTACCCATCTCAAACATAGGTTGTGCTATAGTAGTTAATTTTAAATATTTTGATAATTCTATATTATCATACCCAATTAAAGAAAAGTCTTCAGGCACAGAATATCCTGCTTCATTAATGGCCTCTAATGCTCCAATAGCCTGGATATCTGATGCAGCAAAGATAGCGGTGGGATAGTCTTTCTTAGGTAAATTTAGTATCTCTTTCATCATTTCATAACCAGACTCTTTATCAAAATCACCTATCTTTATCAATTCATCATAAACTCCAATATTAGACTCTATTAAAGCTGTTTCAAAACCTTTCATTCTATCTTGTCCCTGTCTACAATCCATACAACCATTAAGAAATGCTATTCTCTTATGATTTAAAGCAATTAAATGGTTAGTAGCTTTCTTAGCTCCTGACAAATCATCTACAAAAATTGAACTAATCTTCTCATAGAAATCATTGACCAATACAAGAGGTACTTTAAGATTTTTAAAACGCTCAACCTCTTCTTCTGTCATTTTCATTGTAATTGCTAATACTCCATCTACTCTTTTTTCACTGAGTATTCTATTTATATACTTCTCTTTATAGGTTATATCATAAGAATCACCGTAATTGACATTGTATAAAACCAAATCCATATCTTGCTCTTCCAGCCCTTGTTGTACTCCCTTTAAAACCTCTATAAAAAAATGGCTCGTAACTGCCGGTACTAAAATGCCTATAGAGCCTGTTTTCTGCAAAGCTAATCCTCTAGCCATTGCATTTGGTTGATACTTTAATCTCTTAATTACCTTCAAAACCCTCTTCTTAGTCTTGTCACTAACTCTTTTGCTATTATTTAATACTCTTGATACAGTACCAATTCCTACATTTGCTTCCTTAGCTACATCATAAATAGTAACTTTGCTCATATTTTAAGCTTACACTCCTTCCCTGTAAAGGGGGATAGAATAATTATTGACAATAATATTCTATCTAATCTAATTATCAGTTTTAGAATCAAATTTAAATTAGAGATTCCATAGATTTTAACTTATAAAATTAATAAATTAAGAAAATTAATAATAAATTGAATTATTACATATATTATATACTCCATTACAGCCTCTTTTAACTTAGCCAATTTCTCATCTGCCCCTTGATTACTCTCTGCTGTAACTGAGAAGTAAAACTTAACCTTTGGCTCTGTTCCCGATGGTCTTACTGTTACTAAACTATCATCCTCTAACAAAAACTGTAATACATTAGATTCTGGTAAATCGATAGCCCTCTCTTCTTCATTAATTACATCATATTCTTTACTTACCAGATAATCCTTGATAACTAATACCTTCTGTCCATTGATCTCTGCTGGACTATCTTCTCTTAAAGATTTTAGTAAAGCAGCAATCTTCTCTTTTCCTTCTTTTCCTGGCATAGTAATCGCTTCCAAATCAGCTTTATAATAACCATACTCTTCATACATTCTCATTAATTCTTCATAAATTGAGCTATCTTTGGACTTATAATAAGCTGCCATCTCTGCAATTAACATAGTAGCTACTATTGCATCCTTATCTCGAGCATGAATTCCATATAAATAACCATAACTCTCTTCAAATCCAAAGATGTACTCTTTGTTATATTTACCTTCTTCAAACTCTTTAATCTTTTCACCAATATATTTAAACCCAGTTAAGGTATCCATTACATCAAGTCCATACTTTTTAGCGATAGGTTTGACCATCTCTGTTGTTACAACAGTTTTAATAACTACACCATTCTCAGGCACCTCATCTAAAGAGTTGACAATATACTCAGTTAATAGTACCCCAACTTGATTTCCATTTAAGAATACCCATTCTCCCTTAGTATCCTTAACAGCAATACCTACACGATCTGCATCAGGGTCATTTGCCATAACCAACTCTGCATCCTTCTCTTCAGCCAACTCAATCCCTAAATCAAATACTGCTGGTGCTTCTGGATTAGGGTAAGCTACTGTAGAGAAGTTAGGGTCAGGTTTCTCTTGCTTAGCTACTACATGTAAATTCTTAAACCCTAATTCACCTAAAACTCTCTGTACAGGCATATTTCCTGTCCCATGTAATGGGGTATAAACGATATGTAAGTCATCAGCTACCTTTTTAATAGCCTCAGGATTTAAGGATAAATCCTTTAAAGTCTTGATATACTTATCATCCATCTTAGGATCGATAATCTCAAATAAACCGTTTGCACGAGCCTCTTCTTCAGAGATAGTCTTGACATTATCAAAGCTCTCAATAGCATTAACCTCTGCAATAATCCCTTTATCATGAGGTGAAACAACCTGAGCTCCATCTTCCCAGTATACTTTATAACCATTATATTCTGGTGGGTTGTGGCTTGCTGTTACCATAATTCCTGCAGTTGCCCCCAACTCTCTAACTGCAAAAGAAAGCTCTGGAGTAGGTCTTAAATCATCAAATAGATAGGCTTTGATTCCACTTGCTGCTAAGACCAGAGCTGCCTCTACTGAAAACTCCCTTGATTTATGTCTAGAATCATGGGAAATGACTACACCTTTAGATTTATCACCATTTTTTTCAATATAATTAGCCAGACCTTGAGTTGCTTTTCTAATAGTATATTTGTTAATTCTATTAGTACCAGCCCCAATAATTCCTCTTAAACCACCAGTCCCAAAGTCTAAACTGGTATAAAACCTCTCTTCAATCTCCTTTTCATCACCAGCTATTGCTTTTAATTCTTCTTTAGTTTCTTGATCAAAGTAATCACTCTTTAACCATTCTTCATATTTAACCTTATAACTCATAATATCTCTCCTTTTCTTTTAATTACTTGTTATCTATTCTACACTAAAGGAATAGCTTTTAGCAAATAATTTAAAATAATCAATATTTATATAATTTTAGATATTAAATTACTATGAAATTTATATCAGATAAATTTATTCAATAAATATCCATATATATTTTAAAATGATTGCTGACAACTTTCAAGCTATTTATATTATTTTTAATTAATTATCTAATAAAAAATCAGTAACTGGACTAATCCAATTACTGATACAAATTAATCATTAATATTAGAATTAACTTCTTTCTCTTTCTCCTCTAATAAATCTATAAATACAATAGCCTAACCCACCATAAAGAACTACAGAACCAAAAATAAACATTCCAATTGCTGAAGTACTCATTGTAGCCCTCCTCCTTTTTAGGTAATTAAACGAAATACTATTAATTATTCGCTAGTTTATAATTTAATTCCTCTTTTAGATAATCAAAATCATTAATCCCACCTCTTTACTATCTTAATATCCTTAAAATAATAATTGATTATTTCTTCTGCCGTCTTCCCTTCTTTTGCTAACTTATAAGCACCCCATTGGCTCATACCAACTCCATGACCATAACCACTACCAGCAAATATAAAGCTATCTCCAGATTTTTTGATAGTTTTGATGAGGATGGACTTTAATTTGTCAGGGCCAATTAAAGTTCTAAATTCAGCTCCCTTTATTTTTTTACTTCCTTGCTCAAATATTAGCTCTAAATCAATAATTCTTCCACTCTTATCATAATTTAACACCTTAATATTCTTTATCTCTGTAGCTTTCTCTCCTGTCTGTTCTAAAACCCTTAAAATCTCTTCTTTACTGATCCTAACTTGCCAATTTTTAATATCTGCAGGAGCTAAATCATCAGGTGATTTAATACTTTGTATATAAGGAGGCTCTGCTTCTTTGTAAGCCAATCCCACTTTGGCACTGGTAGTCTGCCCTCCAGCACTTGAATGAAACCAACCTCGAATATACTTATTCTGATAAGTAATTACCTCTCCTTTAGTCATCTTAACAGACTCTCTAATTTCAGAACTGATATTCTCTGGTCGATAGGCTTGAGCCTCTTCATGTTTAGCACTGATTGTATTGTTTCCATTCTCCTCTAGACGTTTTAGAGTAAAGGTTCTAGCGATAATAGCTTGGGCTGCATAAGCATTCTTGGGCCATCCCTTCTTCATCTCCCCTGCAACTACTCCTGCAACATACTCTTCTATATTCATCTTATTTATCTGACCATCAGCCAACTTAACTTGAATTGTAGGCTCTTCTCCCTGAGTTCCTTGTTGGCCACATCCTGTTACTATTACTATAGTAAGCAAGATAATACTCCTTTTTAATAATTTTATCATCATTTTATTCCTCCCCTTTATAAGAATATTATCTCATCTTAATTTGTCTTCTATTCAATCTACCCTTGACTTTGCTAAGAAAAGTAAATATAATAACAGCATAAATTACATAAAATTGGTGATGAGGCTCACCTTGATATTATAGAGATATCAAAACCGTCTTTTAGGCTAATAGCTTCTACTTCTTAGGGAGTAGAAGCTATTTTTTGTTTTACATTTATTTCTAGAAGATAACTTATCTTACTTATCTGCTCATCACTAATTATTAAGGCTCTTCAACGAGTTTTGTGAAAATACTATATTTAAATAATTTAAAATATTTTTTGCAACGAATCTCTCGAATTAACTCGAATTTAGGTCAAGAACTT
>NZ_JBSQYM010000181.1:0-5084 GCF_055140805.1 Orenia sp. | reverse complement strand
TTTTAAAAATTAATAAATATGGTGGATATAGCTCAGCTGGTTAGAGCGCAGGATTGTGGCTCCTGAGGCCGTGGGTTCGAATCCCATTATCCACCCCATTTTAATCTCCATATAGGAGGTTTTTTTACTTTTTTGTTAAAATAATTGAAGAATATTAATCTTTATAATAGTAGATAATTTTTTAAATAAAAATTACTTTAATGTATTGATTAAAAAAAGAATATATGGTATTATAATCTTATGCAAAGATAATATGGAAAAGAGCGTCGAAGCACAATCTATAGTTGGTTGCCTGGACTGTGCAGAGCTAATGGCAAACCCACCAGAATAATTATTTTGGTGGGTTTTATTATTTGAAAATTAAAATCATAAAAATTAATATTTATTATACTTAGAAATATATCCATCATAATAAAAAATATCCATAAAATGAAGGGGTTAAATTCTAAATATAGAATATATAATTATATATCCTATATTTTAAAAAATTGTAACATAACGAATATGGCTTTTATTAGAAAGAATTGTTTGTCATAAGATACATAAGTATATAATTTGACTTATAAGAAAAATAACATTATAATGAGTTATTTTAAAATAGAGAAATTATTTAGCTTTCTTTTTTTATATATAAATGAAAAGGTAATTTTATAGGATTATTTATAATTTATAAGATAATAAGTATATAAGCATATAAGTATATCCATTAAGTAATACTTACTAAGTATTCTTATGGATTTTTTTATTCCAAATACAGTTCATCCAGATAAAGCAAATAATTATTTGTAATGATCGGAGGATATAAGATGATTAAGAAGAAAAGGCTAGGGGATATTTTAGTTGAGGCACAATTCATTACAGAAGAACAGTTACATGAAGCTTTAAAAGTTCAAAAAGGAACTGATAAGCGCTTAGGAGTTGTTTTACAAGAATTAGGTTTAGTTACTGACCAGGATTTAGTGGAAGCTTTAGAATTTCAATTGGGGATACCCCAAGTTGATTTAGAAAAATTCTTCATTGATTCGAATGTAATTAAAATTATACCTCCAGAGTTAGCTCAAAGGCACCATGCTATTCCGATTAAGAAGAGAGGAAATATCTTAACTGTAGCTATGGAAGATCCTTTAGATGTAATGGCTATTGATGATATTAAAATTAAGACTAATTGTGAGATTATTCCTGTTATTGCAACTAGAACTGAAATTGAACATACTTTAGAGAAGTATTTTGGGAATAGTGACATAATTAGTGAATTTTTAGACAATATTAATTCTGACTGGCAAGACTCTTTAGAAAATGACATAGAAGAAGGTGAATTGAGGGAGTTAGTAGATGATGCACCAGTTGTTAAATTAGTAAATAATATCATTGCTGATGGTGTCAAGTTACGAGCTAGTGATATTCACATAGAACCTTTAGATGAAGATATACAGATAAGGTATAGAATAGATGGTATCTTACAAAATACTATGAATAATGTTCCTAAAAGTGCTTTGCCTGCTTTGGTTTCTAGAATAAAAATTATGTCTGATTTAGATATAGCTGAGAGGCGAGTTCCTCAGGATGGTAGGATTCAAATGACTATTCAAGGAAAAGAGATAGATTTGCGTGTTTCTACTTTACCTACTGTTAAAGGGGAAAAAGTAGTTATGAGAATTTTAGATAAAAGCAATTTAATGTTAAAATTAGATGATCTAGGTTTTATAGCAGAACATTTAGAGGTTTTTAAAGAGATGATCAACCATCCCCATGGAATGATATTGATTACTGGTCCTACGGGGAGTGGTAAAACAACCACACTTTATTCTGCATTAAGTTCCCTTGATAGTGAGCATGAAAATATTATTACAGTTGAAAATCCAGTTGAGTATAGGCTAGATGGTATTAATCAAGTCCAGACAAATAATAAGGCTGGACTGACTTTTGCGAGTGCTTTGCGTTCTATCTTGCGGCAAGATCCAGATATAGTATTAATAGGTGAGATTCGTGATAAGGAGACAGCAGAGATTGCCATTAATGCTGCTTTGACTGGACATTTAGTCTTGAGTACTCTCCATACTAATGAGGCTGCTGGTGCTTTAACAAGGTTAGTAGATATGGGAGTAGAGCCATTTTTGGTATCATCGTCTATAGTAGGAGTTGTAGCACAACGCCTTGTAAGAAGAATTTGTCCACATTGCAAAGTTAAGTCTAGAGAAAAATTAGTGGACAAGGATTTAGAAAAGTACTTAGGTGCAGGAAATAACACAATTGATTTTTATCATGGCAAAGGTTGTAGAGAATGTAATGAGACAGGATATAGAGGTCGAGCTGCTATTCATGAAATTTTAGAGATAGATAATGGTATTAAAAGAATGATAGTACAGGGTGCTTCAACAGAGGATATTGCTGAAAGAGCAATGGCAGATGGGATGATTACTTTAGAAGCTTCTGGTCTATATAAAGTTAATGAAGGAATTACTACATTAGAAGAGGTAATGAGAGTTACTAAAGTACAATTAGGAAAACCGGAATTTATTGAGTAAGGAAGGTGTGATTTATGAAATTAGAGGAGTTATTAAAAAAGGGGATTAAACTAGGTGCTTCAGATATTCATTTAACCGTTGGAATTAAGCCTATGGCTAGAATTAATAGTAAATTACAAGAAATTGAAGATGCGATGATAACTCCAGATAAAATCATGGAATTAATTGGTGAAATGATGGAGGATACTAATAGAGAAGTATTTAAGAAAAAAGGAGAGGTTGACTTTGCTTTTCATTTAGATTGTGATGGTTTTGATCACCGTTTTAGGGTTAATGCTTTTCAGCAAAGAGGTAGTGCTGCTGCTGTTTTAAGAATTATTCCTCATAAGATTCCTCCTTTAAAAGAGTTGGGCTTGCCCCAAGAGTTAAAAGAGATATCTTTACGACCAAGAGGATTATTTTTGGTTACAGGTCCTACTGGAAGTGGTAAGTCAACTACTTTAGCTTCTATGATAGATTACATTAATCATAAAGTTGATAGACATATTATTACGTTGGAAGACCCAATTGAATATGTTCATCGCCATAATGAATCTATTATTAATCAAAGAGAAGTAGGTTCTGACACACTAAGTTTTGCTAATGGGTTGCGGGCAGCATTGCGCCAAGATCCTGATATTATCTTAGTTGGTGAGATGAGAGATTTAGATACTATCTCTACAGCTATTACAGCAGCTGAAACAGGTCATTTGGTTTTAGGTACATTACATACCAATGGTGCAGCTGAAAGTATTGAGCGGGTTATTAATGTCTTTCCACCTCATCAGCAACAACAGATTAGAACTCAGTTAGGTTTAACGTTACAAGGGGTATTATCTCAACAGTTGATACCTACTTTTGATGGTTTAGATAGAGCTTTAGCTACTGAACTATTAATTGTAAATAATGCAGTTAAGAACTTAATCAGAGAAGGTAAAGTCCATCAAATTGAGTCGATAATGCAGACTAATAGAAGTTCAGGAATGCATACCATGGATTATTCATTGAAGAAACTTTATCAAGAGAACAAGATAACTTGGGATGATACCATGAATAGAGCAAATAACATCAATTATATTAAAAATTTAATTTAAATTTTGCAGGAGTTACAACCTTAAATGTTAAAATATATATATATTGTATTTAATAGGAATAACTATATAGGATATTGTTCTAATTTTGGGAAAGGGGATAATGATGGCAGAATTTATTTATCAAGCCAGAAGCGCTGAAGGCAATCGGTTAGATGGTTCACTAGAAGCTGATAATGAGCAGATGGCAGTTAAAAGATTGAGAGATAAAGGTTATTATATTATCAGTATTGAAGAGTATAAAAATCGGAATATTAATTTTAAACTTTTCTCAAGAGTTGGATTGAAAGATTTAGTTGTATTTTCTCGCCAATTTGCAACTATGATTAATGCCGGAATATCATTGGTAAGAGCTCTAGAGATTTTATCAACTCAAACTGATAATTTAAAACTACGAGAGGCTATCACTTCTATTAAAGATAATGTTGAAGGTGGAATGCCTTTATCAGCAGCCTTAGAAGAGAAGAAGAAGATATTTCCTGATCTGTTTATTAGTATGGTAGCTGCTGGAGAAGCAGGTGGATTGCTTGATGAGACTTTAGAAGAGATGGCAGACCATTTAGAGAGTGAAAATGAACTCAGGCAGAAAATATTCTCTGCTTTGGCTTATCCAGCAGTAATCAGCTTTGTATCTCTCTGTTCAGTTGTCTATTTGATTGTAGGTGTTTTGCCTACTTTTGTAGATATGTTTACTGATATGGATATAGAATTACCTGCTATCACTAAATTTGTCCTTGCTCTAAGTGCTTTTGTTAGTTCGTATTGGTGGCTTATATTAGTTATGTTTGCAATGTTGATTTTCGGAATATACTTTTACCGCAAAACTGGACAAGGTAGGCGGAATATTGATAGAATAGTTTTAAAAATCCCAATAATTGGAGATTTGAGTACGAAGTTGGCAACTGCCCGTTTTACTAAAACTCTCAGTGTGTTGATCAGTAGCGGGGTATCTATCATTGAAAGTCTCGAAATTGTAGAAGCTGTGATGAGTAATAAGGTAGTAGCCGAGAATATCAGCCAAGCTAAACAGGCAATCACTGAAGGGGAGAGTATGGTCTTGCCTTTAAGACAACAAGGAATATTTCCACCTATGCTCTTACAGATGATCAATGTTGGTGAAGAGACTGGTCGTTTAGATGAGATGCTACTGCGAGTAGCTGGTTTTTATGAGCAAGAGGTTAAAGCTAAAACAGAAGGGCTGGTCTCGTTGATTGAGCCCTTATTGATAGTAATTCTAGGGTTGGTTGTAGGTGGCATAATGATGTCTGTTATGTTACCTATGTTTGATATGATCAATGGTATTTAATGACAAGCTGTGATTCTCTTTAATTTTGGCTATTTTTATCGAATAATAATTAATGCACATATTATTTTTTCTTTAATATATTAGTCATACGCGTTAACTTAAGCCGAATTTTGACAATTAGTCAATGGAATAGTATATTCCATCAATCTGTCTAAAGTTGTTTTTCGCTTACGTTTCTCATAT
>NZ_JBSQYM010000180.1:0-5131 GCF_055140805.1 Orenia sp. | reverse complement strand
CTTTTTTAAGCCAAGATGATATTGATACTAAAATATTTAAAGAACATAAGGTTTTACACTTTGGTTCTATCTCTTTAATCCATGAGCCAGCTCGTAGTGCTACTGAATATGCTGTGCAACAGGCTAAAGAGAATGGAATGTTAATCTCATATGATCCTAACTTAAGATTAAACCTTTGGCCTGATGCCAAGAGTGCCAAAGCAGGTATTGTTTCTATGTTGGATAAGGCTGATCTTCTTAAGATTTCTGATGAAGAGCTAGAGTTTATTACTGGAGAAAATGATGTAGAAGCTGGAGTTAAGCAATTAAAAGAAAAGTATGAGATAGCTTTGATTTATGTTACCTTTGGTAGTAAAGGATCTTATTATTATTACAATAATGAGTTAGAGTTTGTACCTGCTATTAAAGTTGAGACTGTTGATACTACAGGAGCAGGAGATGCTTTTGTTTCAGGAATTTTATATAACTTAAATGAAACAGATCAAGAGATAAATCAATTAAACAAGGAATTTTTAGATACTACTACTAGATTTGCTAGTATTTCTGGGGCATTAGCAGCTTCACAAAAAGGTGCTATGTCGGCTTTACCTACATTACAGCAAGTTCAAGAGATAGTTAAGTTGAGGTGATTTTAGTTATTGGTTTCCAATACAATGTGTAAATTTAAAATTAAATTTTATTATAAATTGGTTAAAAAGCTTAAGTCTAGGTAGAAAAAGCTGAAGAGATGTTGTGATTTCACAACATCTCTTCAGCTTTTTCTCATTAATCTCTAAAGACTTACTTTTCCATCTTCAACAAGCTTATTGAAGATTGCTTTAAACTTATGCTCTGAATTTAATATTTTCTGGGAAGCAATTATATTTTTTTTAATCATCTGCTTACTCTCCTTTAAGTAAAATGATTTATATGCATATCCATTATAACCGTATTTTTCCTTCAAGTGTTTATAGATGTTCTGATAAACCTCTTCAAAGGTTAATTCTGGACTATAATAATTAGTGTGTTCCCAAGCTCTTATAATCATCTCTTTGATTTCTAAACCATCCATTCTATCAGCATCAGCAATAATCTGACCATAAATAGAGAGGGGTTCTTCTTTTAAAGATGCCCGATGGTCATGGCAAGCTTGAGCTATCACCTTAATATCTTCTGCATTAAATAGTTCTTTTAACCTACTATCTTGCTCAGTTAAAATCTGTGAATATTTATGATGATATTTACGACTTTTAATAGGTTCATTGGGATAGTATCCTAATCCTATATCATGATAAGCTGCTGCAACATAGGTTATAGCTAAATTGGCTTTAAATAGACAGGCTAAGTGAAGAGATTGTTTGATTACTGTATTGACATGCCTTCTACTGTGGGCTTTATCAAAGTTATCGTATAGAGGTATTATATTTTTGTTAATATGATCTATTAAATTTACATTAATTATATCTATCAAATTAGAATACATAAATTGAACCTCTTCTCTAAGTTATTATCTTTTTTTATTCTATCATCTATATAGAAGATGTCAACTGCTAGATTATATACCCTTAAATTTTGGACTGGGCAAGTTATTGTATTATTTATTCTTTTTCCTTTGATTAGTATGATTTGTGTTAATTCTTTAAGAAAAATATTAGTTTAAGTTATATAGATTGGTACTCAAATTCAATTTTGCTATACAATATGAAAAATATCTTAATCAAGAGATGAAGGATAAATATTGCTTTTATAGAAATACAGAGATAACTAAGTCAAAAAATTTAAAATTATTAATGGGGGTTAAAGAGGAGGTTATGGGACGTGAAAAATTTAAAATTACTAATTTTATGTATAATGCTTTTAATATTGCTTATAACTAGTAAGCAAATAATGGCTATGAGTAGTGAACCTCAAGTGGTAGAGCCAGAAGAGTATAGGGTTACATTTAAGGTGATTCCACCAGAGAATACTCCAGTGGATGCTAGTATCTATATGTCTGGTAGTCATAACAAGTGGCCAGCTGAGAAGGGGACTCTTCTTACTAAGAATGATGATTGGACTTATAGTGTAACTCTATCTAGACCTGTTGGAACAGTAATGGAATTTAAGTTTACTAGGGGTAGTTGGGATTCAGTAGAGAAAGGAAATAATGGTGAAGAGATAGCAAATAGAGTATATACTTTTGATGAAGGTAATCAGGTTGTAGAGTTAAAGATTCAGCGTTGGGCTGATATTAAGAAGTCTGTAGAGAATGTGCCAACTATTTCTGATGTACAAAATAGTACAATTACAGGAAATATTGATGTTATTGAAGATTTTTATATGCCACAGTTAGATAAAAAGGTGAAAATTTCGGTCTATCTACCACCAGATTATAAGAGGGAAAATAAGAGATATCCTGTTTTATATATGCAGGATGGTCAAAATCTTTTTGATAATATAATAGCAGATGATTTGGAGTGGAAAGTTGATGAAACTTTAGAGAGGTTATATAGCCAGCAGAAGACAGAAGGGGTTATTGTTGTAGGTGTAGAACATAAGGATGATAAAGATAACAGTGAATACTCTCCATGGATAGAAAAACCTTATATTAAATCTGCTAATGGTGATAAGTATTTAGACTTTATAGTTAATGAGTTGAAACCTTATATTGATGCAAATTATCCTACATTAACTCAAAGAGATTATACAGGAATTGCTGGTAGTGATATGGGTGGGCTGATTGCTCTTTATGGAGGGCTTAAATATCAAAATATCTTTTCTAAAATTGGAGCCCTCTCTCCGGCACTTTGGGTAGCTGATGGCAAGATTTATGATTTTGTGCTTGGTGTTGGTAAAGAGAAGGAGATGAATATCTATATCTATACTGGTGGAAAAGAGTTGGGAAGGGCTCAACTTGATAAGCAGGCTGTTAACAATGCCAATTATATGGCAGATTTATTACAAGAGGTAGGGTTTAGCCCTAAAGAAATTAAATTAACTATTGATAATTCTGGGATTCATAATGAGAGTTATTGGTCAAAATATTTCCCAGAAGCCTTATTATGGTTATATAGATAAATAACTTTTAATCAGTGTCAAAAAAGCATTTTAAGAATCTAAATTTTTTTCGTGTTATATATATTAAAATCAATTTTATATAATCATCTAATACCTGACCAGTTATAATTGGTCAGGTGTTTTTGATTTTATGTTAATTATTCTATTTTACCTTTTTTTAAAGAGGCTAAGATTCCGATTAAGAGAGTTATAAGAGAAGTGATACTAGTAGTTATGACATTGATAGTATAATTACTTAAATCAACCTCTTGTTGATAGGTGTAATAAGTATGAAAAAAGGAGTTCTTGAAAGTGTCGTAATATCTCTAAATTGTATCATTTTGATACTAAAACAACCTGCTATATTTGTTTTAGGTAAAATTGTGAAATATTATGAATAAATATAAAATCATTTGAATAAAACTAAAAATTATGGTATGATGAAAAAAATAATTTTGAGAAGAGAGGAGTAAGTAGATGATAGACATACAGACGTTAGTAACTTTTATAATTTACTTTATTTTTTTAATGGGAGTAGGTATTTATTTTTATAAGAAAACTACAAATATTGAGGATTATTTACTTGGTGGAAGAGGAATGGGTAGTTGGGTAACAGCTTTATCTGCTCAAGCTAGTGATATGAGTGGATGGTTATTGATGGGATTACCAGGAGCAGTTTATTTAGGAGGAGGTAAGGAGTCTTGGATTGCTATTGGGCTATTTATTGGCACAGTATTAAATTGGAAGTTTGTGGCACCTAGGTTGAGAGTTTATACAGCTAAGACCAATTCGATGACCCTAGCCTCATTTTTTGAAGACAGATTTCAAGACCCAACAGGATTGTTAAGAATTATTTCTGCAATTATTACTTTGATATTCTTTACAATTTATTCTTCTTCAGGCTTGGTAGCAGCAGGAAAGTTATTTGAATCCATGTTCAGTATTAACTATACAGTAGCTGTAGTGGTTGGAGCTATAGTAATCGTGCTTTATACTTTTTTGGGAGGTTTTTTAGCAGTATGTTGGACAGATTTATTTCAAGGAATCTTGATGTTTTTGGCTATTACTATAGTACCAATTTTAGCTTATAATCATGTTGGTGGTATGGAAGCGATCAATCAAGCAATGCTAGCAAAGAAGATATCTTTAAGTCTGATCCCTGAACATAGCTTACCGTTGATGGTGGTTATTTCCACTATGGCATGGGGGCTGGGATATTTTGGTCAACCACATATTCTGGCTAGATTTATGAGTATTAAATCTATTAAAAAGTTACCAGAAGCGATGACTATTGCTGTTGTTTGGGTACTTATCTCTTTAGGAGGTGCAGTTATTGTAGGGTTAATCTCTATTCCTATGTTCCCAGAGATTGTTGATTCTGAACGTGTATTTATAGAGATGATTACTGAAATATTCAACCCGTGGATTGGTGGAGTATTACTAGCAGCTATTCTATCAGCTATTATGTCTACGATTGATTCACAACTATTAGTTTCATCTTCAACATTAACAGAGGATTTTTATGATAAGATTATTAATAAAGATGCTAGTGAAGCTGAATTGATGCATGTAGGAAGAATCTGTGTATTGATTATCTCTGTGATAGCTTTATTTTTAGCTTTAAATCCAAACAATACAGTACTGGGGCTTGTTTCTTATGCTTGGGGAGGATTTGGTGCAGCCTTTGGACCAGTAGTTTTAGCTGCATTATTTTCAAAAAAGACCAGCTGGAAGAGTGTTCTAGCAGGAATGATTATAGGAACTATAGTTTTAGTTGTCTGGAAGCAGGCTGGTTTGGGCACTAGGATGTATGAGATAGTGCCAGGATTTATTGCTAATGCTGTGACAATTATCATAATGAATTTCTTTTTTGCAGAAGATAATCAGGATATCTTAGATGAGTTTGATCAGGTAGTAGAGGTTATAAAAGAATGATATCTACTAGAGGATGGAATAGAAGTATAAAAAACTATAAATTGGGTTTTGAATAAAAAAGTTAACTATAGGTGTCCAACTTTAGAATGAAACAATAGAGAGATATTACGACACCTTAGGAATCGGGAATCGGTTATCAGGAATCTGTAGAACATACTGATTCCAGGTTCCTGATTCCTGA
>NZ_JBSQYM010000179.1:0-5048 GCF_055140805.1 Orenia sp. | reverse complement strand
GGAGATGTGTATAAGAGACAGTAATGCTTTCTGACAGCCTGTTTAACCTCCCAGACACAATCTAGCCCAGCTGGAAAGTAGAGTAATTTCATCTAAAAACCCCTTAAAACTAAGAACTCACTTTATCTATATAAGTTAAAGCAATGATTTTCATAAAAGATATAAATTAAAATCCCTTTTTACCACGAATAAACACCAATCTACACTAATAGTCCAAAAGATTTTTATTTATAACTATAAACGAGCAAAAATGATTACATTAATTTACAATTCTTATAATTAGGCTGTTCATTCAGGTTAATATTCTTACTTATTTAAGGCATATGAATAAACAACTTTAAAAAATTTAAAATATTATTTTTTGCCACGCGCCCTAAGAGTGAAGTTATCGAAGAAGTAGTCCTGGGGTGAATTAAAACACTGTCTAATTTATTAAGTTATTTATTATTCATGACTATTCATGTAATTAGTGGCTAACTATCTTTTGATTTTGTTTTTATTTCACTTCAGATTTGGATATCTATATCCCAGTATAAAATAACTTAAAATTAATCATTTACATTAATTGGTTTGAAAATTGCTCATTCATAGTTTATAATTTAATTTTTTAGTTTTTATTCGTGGTTAATAATTCTTTTAATAATTAGATTTTAATGAAATTATTTAATTCAATATATATACATTGAGGTATTGGATTATATTACTATAAACTCTTCTATTATTTAAAGAATAGAATATTAATAAGTATCAAATATAGGAGGGATAACTTATGTTTAAATTATTTTTAATATTTACCGTAATTCCTTTGATAGAATTGACCTTATTAATCAGATTAAGCTATTATGTTGGAACATTCTATACAATCTCTTTAATAGCTACCACTGGAATTATTGGAGCTATATTGGCCAAAAAGCAAGGAACTTCAGTTGTCAAAAAGATAAATCAATCTCTATCCCAAGGAGAGATGCCTGCTGATAGTTTAATCGATGGCTTATTAATCTTAATTGGCAGTGCTATGTTAATTACCCCAGGATTATTAACAGATTTTGCTGGATTTTCTTGTATCATTCCTTTTACTAGAAAGCAGGTTAAATTTTTGATGAAGGGTAAGTTCAGTAAGTTAATCACAACTGGTAGAGTACAGTTCTTCTCCTTTAATCAACAGGAAGAGAAGACTGTTAATATTGTTGATGATGAAAATAATACCACTCCATAAATAAGAGCTAGCAAATAGAAATTTCTATTTGCTAGCTCTTATTTATTAGTAATTTAATTCTTAACTTCTAATTCTCTCTTAACTTCAGAGACCAGTTCAACTATCTTAGGATAAGCCTTTAAGACACCTTGAGTAACGATTGGTCTGCCAATAGTCATTAATCCTAAAGCCCGAGAGGTATAACCACCTATCTTCATTGTAAAGTTAATAGTCGATTTAGTCTTAACTAACTTTAACTCTTTTTGATCCCCTAATAGCTTATAGGTATCTTTGATTGCGGGAACAACAAATTTTTCAGCATATTTACAGCCTAAAGTATAAACTTGATTGCCAAACTCATCTTCACCTTGATAGATTAGATGTCCCAAATCCTTAGTTTTAAGCTTATCAAAGGTAGGTAAATTAAGTATTTCATCTTTATTTGGAGTTCTATCCATCGGTAATTTATTTAGATGTACTGCTGATGCTACTGCCACTGAATGGGTACCACCAACATCATGATAGATAATATCCATTTTTCTCCTCCTGACTTTATAATCTACTCCTATTTAGTCTACCTCTATAGTGTTAATTTATTCTAATCTTTACTTCTGTTTATATTATTTTAATTTGAAATTAAAGATAATTGACTAATAATAATCTAAAATTCCTTGATAAATCCCATAAACTAGCTTATCCTTAAACTTATCCTCAGTTAAGAGCCAATTATCTACCTTCTTATTGATGAAACCTACTTCTACTAATACTCCTGTTACTCTACTGTTATTTAAAATATAATAGTTGCCAACTCTAATTGAATTCTCTGGGAGATCTATGCCCTTATAACTAATTTGATTTAACCTCTGCTGAATCTTCTGAGCTAAACTCTGATTTGCCTTCTTTTTATTCTGATAAAATACAATTGGACCTCTAATTTTAAACTTACCTACAAAAGAATTGACATGGATACTGACAAATAGCTCTGCTTTATTATTATTTATAGTATCTACTCTAGCCTTTAAATCTCTCATATGCCTACTTTTATATGCTTGATTCTTATGGTCTAAAGCAGTATCATGATAGCGAGTCATAATTACCTTAGCACCTTTAGTAGCAAGTAAATTTCTCAATCTTCTTGCTATATCTAGATTAACCTTCTTCTCTACTAAATTATCATATGATGCTCCAATATCAATCCCACCATGTCCTGGGTCTATAACTATCACTTTGTCTGACATCTGATTTAAGTTACTTACAGGTCTGGCCCGATTGATATAACTAGTTACACTTCCAATCAATGAAGCCAAAAATATAATTATAAATAACACCTTCAAAAACATCTTATTACACAAAACAATCATCTTATCCCTCCCAAAATAACATTATATAGCTATGTGAATTTTAAAATAATACTTTATGGGTATATTTCGACACTTTAAGCTTTAGCTACGGGGTTTTAACCCGTAGTGTAACATATCATCATCACCACAGGTTAAAACCTGTGGCTAGTAAATTTATCATTATAAAAACTATCGCACTATCTCTCTATAACTACATATTTAACTTTTACTTTAAAATCAAAAATACATAACCCCTTTACTTATAATTACTCATAACTAAACAAAATTATTGCAGTATAGATTTTCCTTACTTTTAACAAAATATAGATAAAGAAAAGCTAAGGAGTGATAAGATGATATTTGCTAATAAATTAAAGGAAATGTCTATTGGGATGGTCAATCAACGCCTTGAGGAGATGAAAGATAGCGATACAGCAGAGTATGATAAGACCCTAGAGATGCTCTTGTTAATGACTGAAGTAGCTACTCACTTTTTGAAGGAGAATAAAGAGTTTAGAGAAAAATTTGCCGAAATTCATGCAGAATTTATTAAATCACCAGAGAGTGAGCGTGTAATCGAGGATGGTGTTACAGCATATAAGAACTTCAAGGAAAAGCAAGAAACTATGGTATAAATATATCTAACCTAAGATTTTAGAGAAGCAATACAATATAGAGATATTGTGACACTTTCGTGTCGAGTGTGAGCTATGAGTGTGTGTAAAACTTCTTTTTAATTGGGGTTTACTCACACTCACACATCCACTCACGCTAATTTTAAAAATGTCCCAATATCCCCATAAAACGATACTATAAATCAATAAGAAGTAGCCACTAGTGGCTACTTCTTATTGATTTATTTTAAATTATCAGGATTTAAGCATTCCAACTCTGGAATAACAAACAATCCATCTTTTCTAATTAACCTATCATCAAAATAAATCTCTCCTCCACCATACTCTGCTCGTTGGATACAGACTAAATCCCAATGGATAGAAGATTTATTACCATTACTAGCTTCATCATAACACTTACCTGGTGTGAAGTGGAAACTCCCCTTAATCTTCTCATCAAATAAAGTATCCTTCATTGGGGTCTCTATATAAGGATTGACCCCAATAGCAAATTCACCGATATAACGAGCACCTTCATCGGTATCAAAGACTTTATTGATCTTCTCAGTATTATTAGCAGTAGCTTTGATAATTTTACCATCTTCAAACTCTAATCTGATATTCTCATATGTAAAACCTTGGTAGACTGCTGGTGTATTATAGGTTAAAACCCCATTGACTGAATCCTTTACTGGTGCAGTAAAGACCTCACCATCAGGGATATTCAATTTACCATCACATTTAATAGCTGGAATATCCTTAATTGAGAAGGTCAAATCTGTTCCTTCTCCTACTATCTTAACCTTGTCAGTCTGCTCCATCAGCTCTACTAGGTTGTCCATTGCCTCAGACATCTTAGCATAATCTAAAGTACATACATCAAAATAAAAGTCCTCAAAAGCTTCAGTACTCATACTTGCTGATTGTGCCATTGAATGATTTGGATATCTTAAAATACACCATTTTGTATTTGGTACTCTAATCTCACCATGGACTGGCTTAATAAATTTCTCCATATAAAGTTGCATATTCTCACTGGGCACATCAGAGTTTTGAGTAATATTCTCAGCAGAGCGGATAGCAATATAAGCATCCATCTCTTCCATCCTAATCTTATGATACCTAGCTTGGTCCTCTAGCTGTTGAGCACTAGCTTTCATTAACAACTCTCTACTTAATAACTCATCATTGACCTCCACAAAAGGAATAGCATCTACTGCATAAGTCTCTTTGACTAATTGGCGAGCAAGGGAGTTTTCTGCTCCAAATACTTCAATTAATATCTTCTCTCCTCGCTTTAATTCAACAGAATAATTGATTAAATTATTGGCTAACTCTTTTATTCTAGGATCTAACATACTTAGCACCCCTTTATATAGTTTATTAGTTATATTACAAGATTTATCTAAAGTTAATTATAATGATAATTAGTTTAAAAATCAAATTATAATTAAAACTAAAAAAAGCATAAAATTTTAACAAATATAGCTTTGATATACATCAGAGAATTCAATATTAACCCTTTCTATAATACTATCTTTAGTATAAGTACTATTATAACAGATATCTTCTTTAGAAATAATTTTTATCGGTAGTTCTATTTTAAATTCTGTCCATTCTCCATATCGACTAGCTACTGATATCTTACCATTATGGGCCTCTACAATAGTCTTAACCAAGGCTAAGCCTACTCCACTACCTTCAGCCTTATTACTTAAATAAGAATCTACCTGCTCAAATCTATTGAATAATTTCTTTAATTTCTTTTCTGGAATTCCCACTCCTTGGATCTATGTCAATATCTTAGACACAAAAAATCGAATTTTTCATGCTATATTTTTAGCTTTAATTTCACATTCTTCTGGAGTCATATAATTAATACCTGTCTCTTATACACAT
>NZ_JBSQYM010000178.1:0-5116 GCF_055140805.1 Orenia sp. | reverse complement strand
TGTGAGCTATGAGTGTGAGTGTGTGTAAAACTTCTTTTTATTGGGGTTTACTCACACTCACACACCCACTCACGCTAATTTTAAAAGTGTCGCAATATATCCATTAACCAACACTTTCTAATATTAAAGATCTAGTTAATTTTAAATAAATATTACCACAATCAGTAATAATAAAAAAGATAATTTTTGACTAACAAACAATTTTATCAGATAATAGTGATATACTACATTTTATGGGATATACTGTTTAGAGGAATTAAATAATATCGAAAGGATGATTATTGATGGAACTTGATCAAAGTAGAACACCTTTATTTAGTGCTATTAAGATGATTACAGATAAAAAAATAACCCCCTTTGATGTACCTGGTCATAAAAGAGGCAAAGGACTTGAAGAACTTAGAGAACATCTAGGTAAAGAAGTCTTTGAAATGGATATTAATGCTATGGTTGAACTTGATAATATCTTCAATCCTTCAGGTGTAATTAAGGAGGCCGAAGAACTAGCTGCCGACTTATACGGAGCTGAAAACTCCTTTTTTTTAGTAAATGGCACCACTTCAGGGCTACAGACGATGATAATGACCCTCTGTAAGAGCGATAAGAAGATCATACTCCCTCGCAATGTCCACAGATCAATTACAGCAGGTCTAATTCTTAGCGGTGCAGTTCCTATCTATCTTAAACCAGAATATAATAATAAACTAGGAATTGCTATGGGGATCACCCCTAAAAATGTAGAACAGACCATCAAACAGAATCCAGAAGCAGAAGTTTTATTATTAACTAACCCCACTTATTATGGAGTGGCATCTAATATCAAAAGAATAATTGAGATTGCCCATTCCTATGGACTTTATGTAATAGTGGATCAAGCCCATGGGTCTCATTTCCGTTTTCATAGTGACTTACCCCTATGTGCTATTAAAGCAGGGGCTGATATAATAGCAATGAGTTTACATAAAACTGGTGGCTCCTTAACACAAAGTTCTTTGCTAATGGTCAATAATAAATCTATCGATGCTGATATTGTAAGAACTTATTTAAATCTAATTCAGACTACCAGTCCTTCTCATATTCTCTTATCTTCAATCGATGTAGCTAGAAAACAATTAGCTCTTGAGGGTGATAATTTACTAAAAAAGGTATTAGAGGTATCAAGGTATGCTAGAGAAAAAATCAATAATCTGGAATCCTTTTATGCCTTTGGTCCCGATCTAGTAGGAAATGATGGGGTTTTTGCCTTTGATGAGACTAAGCTAGGAATTTATGTTAAAGATATTGGGTTGACAGGCTATGAGCTTAGAGATATTCTATATTACAAGTATAATATTCAGATAGAGATGGCAGATCTATATAATATACTCTGTATTATCTCACTAGGTGATGATTATCAAAGTATCGATAAACTAATCAATGCCTTAGAAGATATTAAAGAAAAGTACTCTAAAGAAGCTTATGATCCTTTCTTTGAAAAGGAGTTGATTATTCCAGAAGTAATAGTCTCACCAAGAAATGCCTTTTATAGTAGAAAAAAGGTGATAAACCTTGAAGACTCTGTAGGAGAAATCAGTGGAGAGTCAGTAATGGCTTATCCTCCTGGAATACCTATTATTGCTCCTGGTGAACGAATAACTGAGGAAATTATTGACTATATCAATCTATTAAAAGAGCAGAAATCTTCAATGCAAGGTCCTGTTGACCCTCTACTTAATCAGATTAGAGTCTTAGGATTTTAGAGATATATTTAAAATCAACAATAATAGACCTCTTAAAATTGGGAGGTCTACTTTAATAAATATCAAATTCTTAGTTCAATTATTCCTCACATCTTTTTAGAAATTATTGCAAATAAATTAAAATAACAAAAGGAAGTGATTAATATTAAAAATAAGATAATCTTATCTATGATCTTATTAACCCTATTAATAACACTGACAGTTTGGGCTAATCAACTTTTCTTCATTAAAGTAAAGCAAGAGAAATTAAGAATTGAACCAAATGGAAGAGCTATAACCACCCTTCCTAAAAATACTCAAGTTGAGATAATTGGCTCAACTGATAAATGGATTAAGGTCAAGGTTGAGGGCTGGATATCCAAAAAATCTATATCTAATAATCTAACAGAAGATGAGGATGAAAAGACCATAAACCCTGGATTTGTCTACAAAGATATCAAACTAAAAGGAAATAATGGCAGAATCAATATCACTGGTAAGCTGACTAATCAGACTGGTAAAGACTATCAATTAACTACTTTTATTATTAGATTATATAATGAATCAGGATCTTCTGTTGGAAGTAGTTATATCAAGCTTAATAATTTTGCCGATAATCAGACTAAGTCTTTTAAGATAACTACTGCTGGTTATTTATCTCAAGTAACTGACTATAGCCTTGAGTTTGAAAATGGAATCTAAAGAAATAGCTATTTTAACTTAATTCTAAAAACCCTAAATAATAGAGACTATATTATCATAAATCCCTATCATTCCTACAAGATAGGGATTTATGAATATAGAAATAACTTAAGACCTTGACTTTACTAAAGAAAGGAAGAGTTGCTGATGATAAGAAAGAGTAATAAAGATGACCTTGATAAAATAGTTCAGCTCTGGTATGAAGTATCCTTGAAAGCCCATAATTTTATTGATAAAGAGTATTGGAAAGCATCACAGCAAGATATGAAAGAAAACTATATTCCACTATCTGATACTTACGTGATAGAGGAAGATAATCAACTACGAGGATTTATCTCAATGGTAGATAATTATCTTGCAGCACTATTTGTTGCTAGCAGCTTTCAAAGCAGAGGTTATGGAAAAAGGCTATTGGACCATGTCAAAAGGAATAGAGATTATATAGAATTAAAGGTTTTTAAGAAGAACAAGAAAGCTTATAACTTCTACTCTAACAATGAATTCATTATAGAACAAGAGTTATTAGCTGAAGGTTTAAAGGAAAAAGAATATTTAATGGTATGGAGAGGTGAAAAGTAAGAAAGTCTTAAAGAAGAGATGATATATTAGAGTTGAAAGGTAAAGCAGTGTTATTTAATTTTGGATGGGATAAATATTGGGGTAAAGATAAATACAATTCATATCCCTATATATCAGAAGAATTAATAGAATATTTAATCGCTAAAGAAGTAAAACTTGTGGGAATAGATACGTTAAATATCGATAGTTCAAAAAAGATGAAACGCCCCGATCACACCTTATTTTTAAAGAATGAAATTTTGATAGTAGAGAATTGAACAGGGTTAGAAAAATTACATAATAAGATATTTAGATTTTTTGCAGTCCCTTTGAAAGCTAAAGGTGTTGCTGCTTTGCTAATTAGAGCTTTTGCAGAAACTTTAGATTGTCCTATAAAGAACACATTATCAAAACAGCTTGAATTTATAGAAAAAGATGATTTGGAGGACTTATCAAATTAATACTCAATTATCCTAATATGCGATTAGCTAAAATATTTTATACAAGTTATAATAATCTTAATAACTTTATACTCAGGAGGAAGATAAAACAATGGATCAAAACATTAAATGGTACCATGATTTACAAATAAGAAGATTATTAGATAATATAAGTGATAATAATATGCAGGGCTTTTATGTCAAAACCCGCAAAGAGTTGCTCACTAAAGTAAACGAACTTATTCCAAAGGGTTCTGTTGTTGGAGTTGGAGATTCGATGACTTTATTTGAAACTGGTATTATCGATCTGTTAAGACAAGAAGATTATATTTTCTTAGATAAATATCAAGAAAATATAACAAGAGCAGAGAAAGATCAGCTTTATTCAGATGTTTTCAGTGCTGATTTCTTTTTATGTAGTACAAATGCAATTACAGAAGAAGGCGAATTATATAACATTGATGGGTACGGCAATAGAGTGGCTGCAATGATCTTTGGACCAAAACAAGTTATAATTGTAGCTGGAAAGAATAAAATAGTTAAAGATTTAGAGGAAGCTAAAAATAGAGTTAAGAATATAGCAGCCCCTATTGATGCCAAAAGACTTAATAAAAATACTCCCTGCACTAAAGTTGGCTATTGTGTAGACTGTAATTCAAAAGATAGAATATGTAATAACATCACAATAATCAAAAAACAGCTAAAAAAGGACAGAATTAAGATTATTATAGTTGATCAAAATTTAGGATACTAAATTTAGCTAATAAATAGCTGTTATAAATTTTATGACTAACAAAGATAAAAGGAGTGATCTAATTGGCATACCCTGAACCTACTGTTGGAGCTATTATCTTTAACCCTGATAATAAGATACTTCTATGTAAATCAGATAAGTGGGATAATAAATATGTAATTCCTAGTGGACACATTGAATTAGGTGAAAGTATAGAAGATGCTCTAAAAAGAGAAATTCTAGAAGAAACAGGGTTAGAAATATATGATATCAAGCTAATCAGTTTAAAAGAGAGTATCTATAGTGATACTTTTCATAAACAAAAACACTTCATATTTATCGACTACATCTGTAAAACCGATTCATATAATGTAATATTAAATGAAGAAGCACAAGAGTATGCTTGGGTAGACTTAGATGCAATTGATAGCTATAAACTAGGAGGATTTACTAAAGAACTATTAATAGAATTAAAAAAGAAAGAGAAATCTGAATATAACACAGAAATTCTTTATAATTATTAGTGTCGATAAATTATTTATAAATTATAATAAGCAATAAAATCCTAATGATTTTATTGCTTATTATAATTTAAACTTCCTATTCACTACTATATTTCTCCCTCTAATCTCAGTCTAATAGTATGGACATTCTCTTCTACTTGGAACACAGATAATTTGTCCTTCTCTTAACTTATCTGAATTGACACCTGGATTTAATCTCCTTAATTCTGCTACTGTTGTATTAAAGTCTCGTGCTATCGTATAAAAAGTATCTCCTCTTCTAACTACATATTCTCTTGCTCCTCTAGGACATCTACCAGGTCGTGGAGGTCTTGGTCTTGGCGGTCTTGGACGGCGATACATTCCCATCAAATCACCCCTTTCTTTAGTTTAATATACATTATTATATTCAAATTAACCTAACATGTTAATTTATTCCATGACTGTCTCTTATACACATCT
>NZ_JBSQYM010000177.1:0-5373 GCF_055140805.1 Orenia sp. | reverse complement strand
AAGCATTAAAGCCTAGATTAACATATCTATATCAACAGTATAGAATGGCTCAAAATTAACAATTTACATTAATTGGTCTAAAATTTGCTCGTTTATAGTAATTAAATTAGTCGATGATGATAGTAAGTAGTTTATATTCAAAAAATTTACTATATTCAAGTAATTCTTTAATTTGATATCTAATTAAATCTTTACCCAGCATTATGCTGGGTAAATTACTTTATTATTAGAGGTGGATTATGTTTAAATCTCAAGAGGGGTTTAGTCTAATAGAGGTTTTAATTGCTCTAGTAGTGTTGGGTATAATTGTCAGTGGATTGTTCGATTTTTGGGCAATCAATGATAGATTAATCAAGAGGACAGGTGCTAGACTACAGGCATTATGTTTAGCTAAGATGAGTATTGAGAGCTTTAAGGCTGAATTGGGAGAAGATGATAAAAGTAAATCCCTGCTTCAAAGGCTTCAAAAGATAAGAGCAAGAGAGACAAGGGAAGAAAAGATATATTTAACAAAGTGGTATCCACAAGTAGATTTTAAAAAGGAGATAAGCTTTAAAGAAAATAAATCTAAGGGTTATTGGGTGATAGTTAAAGTAGCTTGGGATAATCAGAGCTTAGAGCTGAGACGGTTATTTACTGACCATTAATTTTAGCTGTTAAGGAGGTAATTGAAGCAGGATGTTTAGTAGAGAAGAGGGCTTTAGTCTAGTAGAGATAATGATTGTAATTACAGTAATAGCAGTTATCTTATCTCTGCTTTACAATCTACAGCTAGTAGGTAATAATTTATGGACAAGAGAGACTAACTACTTAGAATTACAGCTTGATTCCATATTTTTTCTAAAAAAGATTAATCAAGACTTAAGAGAGGCTATAGATTTTAGCTTATCTTCAGATAATTCAAGTTTGACATTGTATCTAGATGATAAAGAGCCAATTCGCTACCTCTTTAACAAGTCTGTAATCTATCGAAATGGTCAGAAGATAATTGATTTTGTAAAGTTAACCCCTTTTAAGGGGAGTAGTGGTTTATTAACTATCAATTTGTTTTTAAAGAAGGGAAGCGAGAGTTACCGAGTGGTCGATAGAATTTCTATAAGAGAGACTTTTTAAGAGGGGATTAGGATGCTAAAGCAGGAAGATGGTGCAATTACTATATTTATTCTATCTATATTTTTGGCCTTAATGATTCTAGTAGGAGGAGTTATTGAGATGATTAACAGTCAATTTACTCTACTAGATAAGCAAGCAGATAACTTACAAGCACTTTATCTAGCTGAATCTGGGATGGAGCAGGCAATAGTCAATATAAAAACAGGAGAGTTTAATAGCTTTAAAGAAGAAGTTATAATTGCTAAGAGATATAGTGGTAGCTATGAGGTTGATATTATTAGCAAAGGTGATAAATACCAAGTGATTTCTACTGGAAACTTTCAAGATAAGAAGAGAGTGCTAAGAAGAGTAATTGATAAGTAAACTACTTGATCTTAAAGTTATTAAAGGGGGAAGTGATAAATTGTTTAGCAAGATAAAGAGTTTATTGGACCCTAAGGTGCTGGGGATAGATTTTGGTGATAAGCTGATTAAGGTGGTTGAAATAGAGCTAAGTAGGAAGGATACTAAACTGAAGAAGTTAGCACTTATTGAGAATGATAGTATGGTTATTAATGGAATGATTAAGGATTTTAGTAGATTAAAAGAAAGACTTAAGAGTGTATTGGCTGAGAAGGGGATTAGAGCCAAAAAGGTGATAACTGCAGTCAGTAGTGAGAGAATAACTAAGACAATTATTGAGGTGCCAGTAATGCCTTACGGTGATTTGGAAAAGGTACTTCCTGTAGAGTTTGAGTATTATGCTACTTTGCCTTTAGAACAAATATCATTTCAATATGAGATTTTATCCGAGAAAAATGGTAAATATAAGGTCTTGGTAATGGGGGTTAAGAAGAGTATTATCTATGACTATTTAAACTTATTTGAGGAGTTGAACTTAAATCCTTTGGCTATAGAAGCGGAGTTTATGGCATTGGCCCGTTTTATTAGGAGGCTATCTAATGATAATCAGCAGAATTGTTGTATTATAGATTTAGGAAGTAATACTACTGATGTCTCCATTATTCATCAAGGTAAGGTTATCTTCAATCGTACTGTAGAATCTGGAGAAGATGATTTTGCTTCTACTAAAGATCAACTAGTAACCTTTAAAGGTTTAGCTACTAAGGTCTATCGTTGTTTAGATTATTTTGAGATTAAGTATAGGGATTATCAGATTAATAAAGTACTGTTAGCTGGTGCTAAGAATAGATGTACAGGATTTATTCAGGAGCTTGCTAATATTATAGGTGTTGAAATAAGTGAGATTGCTTGGGGGAGTAGACTGGAGATAGACTTGAATCATGAGGATATGAGCCTTTATAATGATAATAGGGATATATTTACAGTCAGTGTCGGGTTAGCATTAAGGGGCGATAAAGATGATTGATTTTATACCAATAGATTACAGAAAAAGAAGAATAAGAAGAGAATTTAGAGTTTTTGAAAATGCTATTCTAATTTTTGTTATATTGGTATTATGTTTGGATATCTTTTTATACTTCAATCTAGACAATAAAAAGAAGAGATTAGCCGATGAATTAGAGGTAGCTAGTGCTAGATTAGAGATAATAGATAAGAGATTGGACAAGCTCGCCGATCAAAAAATATCTAAAAATGAGATTGATTGGGCTGAGATGATGGAGAGATTAAAAGAATTATTGCCACAGAAGCTTGTAATAGATAGCTTTACTATTAGAGAGGATAATAGCTTTGAATTTAGAGGGCAGTTAACCGATAGTAAGGAGTTTTTTAAGTTTATAGATAAGATAAGTAACTTTGATTATTTTCAAAGGGTAATGATTGAACATAGTTTGGATAATAGAGAAACTAAGAAGAATTTAATTAAATTTAAAGTTAGAGGGGAAATAGTTGAATTAGGAAGGTGAAGGTAATGGTAATGGCTGTTGAACTAGGTAGAGGAGTAAAGAAGCAAAAAGGAATTAAGGTGATTATTATAGTTTTTATCTTTATCTTATTTAATTATCTTTATTATGTTAGGTTTTATCAACCTTCCATAGATGCTGTATCAGCAAGTAAAAAAAGACTAGTAGCGCTTCAAGAGGAGATTCAAACTAATGATTTAAGGCTTATTAAAGAGAATAACCATCACCAGAAGAAGGTAATCTTTTTAAAAGAAAATAGCTTGACAGAGTTTATAGTTCAATTGAATAAATTAGGCTTTAATCTTAAAAAGAAATTTTTTGATTTAAGGATAGGTGATTTAAAAGAGAACAAATTATTGATTGATGTCCATCTACAGAGTGATTATAATAATTTTCTTAGTTATTTAGCTAACTTAGGAAGGTTTAGCTATTTGGGGGTAAAAGAGGTTGCTATTAAGGGTGATAAAGATTCTCAAGATAGCTTAGATATAAGAATAAAACTTGTAGTTTATATAGCAAATTAAGTAATAGTTAATTAAATAATAGAGGTGAGTTTTAATGATAAGTAAGAGTTTGATTAAAGGCGGAGTATTGTTGGGCTTAGGGCTGATGTTATCATATCTCTTTAAGTTAGGGGGGCTTACTGCTAATTTATTTCTTCCAATTGAAAGTACAGTCTTTTTAGCAGGATTTCTCTTAGGTCCAACCTATGGATTAATTTTAGGGGTTTTAGCTCCATTACTAGTCTTATTAAGCTTTAAAAATATCACAGTTGCTGTAATGCTTTTGATGATAGCTAAGTTAGGAGCTTATGGACTGTTAAGTGGAATGATATATCGAGAGTTCAATCTATTAACAAGCTTAATTAGTGCAATTATTGGAGGGAGAATTATTTTTTTAGTGGGTCTGTGGATAGCTGTCGATTTATTTAGGGTAGAGGAACTGATTAGTTTAATTAACAAAAAGAACTTTTTAATTGGTTTTTATGGTGCTATGATTCAAATGATTCTAATACCAGTTATTGTAGTAGCTATTAAGAAGAAATCTAGTCCCAAGATAGATTATAAATTAAGAGTTTAAGGAGAAGAATAATATATGTTGAATAAGCAGATTTCAAGAAATAGATTCAATATCTTCTATATTGAATCATGACGAAGAATTTTTAGAGAAAGTTAATTAATAGCATTTGCAAAAACACTTCAAATTGAAGTGTTTTTTGTATTTTAAAGAATAAAGACTTAGTTAACTCCTAATGGTTAAAAATCCTCTAAATACAGATAATAAGTAATAGTTGAAATAATATCTTTATTTGGAGGTGTAGTAACATCTTATTTAAACTAGCTAATCAAAAATATCTATTAGGACTATTGTTCATCTTGCTTATCTTGGTAATAGTTTTAGTAATAATACTAATTGATACTTATAGTCCTGGACTCAAAGTTGAACAAAAATCTAGCAGTAATCAACTAGAAAGTGAGTATAACTATCAAGAGATTCAAAATTATCTGGAAGCTAAAAGGAATACAAAGACTGAAAGAATTGTCAAACAAGCTATACTAAATAAATGTGGAACGGCCCTTCTATTATATTTAGAAGATAATTATCAGTTTTCTGATAATTTTAATGATTTATTAGGGGGATATCTAGTTGAGATTCCCCCAGAGATTACTAAGCTAAATTATATTACTGATGATTTCAATTTATTAGATGTTATTAAAGGTTTTTTAGCAGAAGGTAATTTGAATAAATCTATAACTTTTAAACCGTATAGTCTGTTAGTAGATAGTTCAGCTAAAATGATTTATCTAATGCAAGGGGAAGAGCAGGTTAAAGCTTACCCAATTGGAGTAGGAAGTGCAGAGAGTCCTACTCCCAAGGGGGAGTTTAGAATCAAAAATAAATTAAAGCTATCAGGAAAGGATAAAGAAATTTATGGGGATTATTGGCTAGGGATTGACCTCTGGACTAAAGGAGGGAGTTATGGAATTCATGGTAGCACCAATCAAGAGCTTCCAGTCAGTCAACAGGAGTCTAAAGGTTGTATTAGAATGAGGGCAGAGGATTTAGAACAGTTATACCACTTAATTCCCCTTAGAACTAAAATAGTTATTAAATAGTTTTAAGACCACTTCTCTAAGAACTCCATGGGGATATCCCAAATCAGTAACTTTCTCAAATTTTTTTCCTGTAGTCAATCTTCCTGGATAGACTATCAGAATTTCACTAGTTAGATTAACTTGCTGAGCAATTTCTGGGATGATTTTATTCATCTAGATATCCAAGCCTAAAGTGTAACTTAATGGATATATAGCGACAGTTTTGAGTGTCAGTGTGAGTGGGTGTGTCAGTAAGTTCTTATATGTTTTGCTCACACTCACACTAATCACTCACACTC
>NZ_JBSQYM010000176.1:0-5432 GCF_055140805.1 Orenia sp. | reverse complement strand
CCTGAGGTAATTTATCCGAAGAAGTACTCTTGGGGTGCGAATTAATGCGAATCACACGAATTAGGATATTAATAGATTAAATTAAAGATTTAAAAACTCATGATTTTAATTCGCGTCAATTCGTGTAGATTCGTGGATAAAAATACTTTTTTAATGATTTTCATAAAAGTAGTGGAAGAGCCATAATTATGAAAATTTAAGTTTAGGAATATAATATGAAATCTTTATTGGTTTCTATATATAATTAAATTCATTTCAACAATTCCTTCTTACAACTACATAATTCAACATATCATAACAAATGCCTTTTTATTTTGACTTATATTCTTTCTGTTAATTTTAGTAGATTAGAGATTTGGATGACCATAAAATAGAAACTCCCAAATATCCTTATAGCAGTTGGATACTTGGGAGTTTCTATTTGTTATTGGTCTATCCCTTAAAGTATTCCTTTAATAGCTTAATAATATCGATTCTATTCCACATAGTTGCTATTTCAAAAGCATTAGTACCACGATATTTTACCTTTGGATTTGCTCCAGAATCTAATAATAATTTCACTATATCTACATTATCAGAAGAGATAGCCTCAAATAAGGCTGTTTTACCTCTGTTATCACGCTCATTAACATTAGCCCCAGCCTCTATTAACATCTTAATAAGCTCTATATCCTCAAATTGAGTAGCATACATCAATGCTGTTCTATTTCTATTATCAGTAACATTGATATCAGCACCTTCATCCAATAAGACTCTAGCCTCTTCAAGATTATTCTCCCTAACCTTTAAGAGCAGTTTCTGCCCCTTCTTCTTATCCCTTTTAATTACTTTCTCTTCAATTTCTATTGGATCCTCTTGCAAATCATTCTCCTCTTCATCTTTGGCACTCTTAGCATTTGACTTTATCTTTGACAAGAATTCCTCTTCTTCTTTACAAATCCCAGTAAAGGCTTGCATATCTTCATCTATTACCTCTTCCTTAAGGATATCCTCTAGAGTTTCTTGCTTATTATCCTCCCTGTTTAATTCTAGCTCAATCCCTTCTTTCTCTTCATACTCAATATCTTCAGCAACTGATAAGGATAAATCTTTAAACTCTTTAGATAATACCTCTTTTTGATAATCCCAGATCAAATCTAAATTGGTAAGTAGCTCAATTGTAAAATTAAAGGTTGTAATCTCTTGCTTAATATCAACAAAAGCATCAGACATTAAATAAGTCCCAATCAACTTAGCTTTAATCCCATCTTCTTTGTATGTTATCCCAGCATTATCTAATTCCTGTACCAAAGTATCATAGATAATCCTCTCTTCATTATTTAATTTGATTATCTTTTCTATCCCTTTAATTATAGGAGCTTCAAATAAATCTAGCTCCTTAAGGCCATCCTCAGATAAATTCTGATACAATTTAGTACATATAGAGCTATTTCTAATTAAATACTTGTAGAACTCTTCAATTGTAATCTCATCATCTACACTTACCCCCATACCATCTAGCTTAATCTTTAATAGCATCAAATCTGAAGTAGCCCAATTACCTTTTTGCTGATCTAAAAATTCTATTATAAGTAATAAAATTCTATCAAAATCAGGAGAACACTTATAATCCCCTGTTAATTGATAAAATGACTTTTCAAAGTCATTGGACAATGCATGAAAGTATTCATTTAAATTATTATATAGATCGAGATTATCCTCATCTTCTTTCTGCATATGCTCCAATTTATTAATAATAGTTATGGCTAGCTCCCAGCTTAAACTCCCTCCATCTATTATCTGCTTTAATAAAGAATATGCCGCATATCTAACTAAACTTAATGTCACTACTTGCTCATCTAACACCAGATATTTCTTCCAAAAGTGATCGATAAAATTATCTTGATTTAGCTTGTCTTCTTTAACAGTTAGAATAGGAATGCTATTTAATACTAGTCGAGAGATTAATCTTCTATCTCCCTGAATCTCATTAATAAGAATATTAACTCTCTTGTCTATCCTAGATTTATCCTCTTCTTCAAGGCTCTCAAGCTCTAAGTAATCCATTAAATCCCCAATACTTCTAATCGGATTAAGTTCCTTATCAATATAATCATGCTCTTCTACTTCCTCCAATTTAGAAAAATCAGGAAGGTCAAACAAATCAAATAAATCATTCATTATATCTTCCCCCTCTAATCATATAATAGTCCTCTTATAAATCATTTAATTAAGAGTTCTTACTTTAAAGGTGCTAAGTAAATTCATCATATCATCTAAAGGACCTACTTCTTATTTTAATTATATTCTTAGTAAGGTTTTTTTAAATTAGCAATAGAGGATATAATTTACATATCAATTTAATATATTTCAACGTTAAAAGTAAATTCTCCTTTAAAAATAAGCAGATAGAGTAGAATTTAAATATAATGAAATTTAACCATGAGTCTATATGGAGATATTGGGGTATTTTTTCTTTGGTGGTTAGGAGCTAGAAATTTACCCACCTTTCCACCTAATAACGAAAGTGTCACACTATCTTTCTATTGTTTCATTTTCAATTCACATACCTATAAGGCCTTATACTATACTTAATCATCTAATAATGGAATAATATTTCTTCTATTCCAATCTATCGCTAACTCCAAAGGGGTTTTGCCCAAATACCTGACATCAGTATCGCAATGAGCTTTAATTAAACGAAAAGCCACCTTAGCATTATCAGCTATAACAGCTTCTATCAAGGCTGTTCTTCCTTTATTATCCCTTAGATTTAAGTCAGCCCCTAACTCTATTAACCTATCAACTAGCTCTAGATTATCAAATTTAACTGCATAGATTAAGGGAGTTCTATTATTATTATCTCTATAATTAAGATCAATTCTCATATCAAGTAACTCTTTTATCAATCTAAGATTATTATTCTCTATAGCTTCAATAAGTAATCTCCCTCTATTCTCCTTATCTTTATTTAAGTTCCAGCTTTCATTAAAAAAATTATCTTCTAGGTTCTGACTTATTCCTATCTTCTCATCTATTTCTGCTGAATTATCTTTATCTTCTATATTAAAGTTCCATACCAAAGATAAATTGATTATTAGGCTAACTCCAAAATCTAATAAGTTAATTTCTTGATCTATTGCAGAAAAATAATTCTCTCTAAAGTATCTGCTAATTTGATTTAGTATAATCTTTTTATTCTTGCTTTTAGCAAAAATAATTATAGATATTCCTACAATTAATGAAGATTCAAAGGATGATATATTTGCTAACTTCTCTTTAGAGATATATCTAAATAATAAATTTAAAATTTCAAGGTTATCTAATAAATATTCATAAAATTGTTTAAAAGTTATTCTCTTTTTTAAATTTAAGTCTATCTTCCCCAAAGCTAATTTTAGCCATATAAAATCTTCTATTCTCTTTACTCTCTTCTTTTTCTGGAAGAAGTTTATAACTACTAATATTATCTTTTCAAAGTCCGATAGATTACTTGGATAATCCCCTATATAGAGATAGCTTAATTCCCATCTCTTTTTTATTCTTAGAAATAATCCCCTTAAGAGCTTGTATATCTTTAAGTTCTTATCATCTGCTGGAATCTCTTCTAATCTATTAATAACTAATAATAACAACTGAAAACTCATCTTCTTATAAAATACTACTTCCTTTATTAAAAGAAAAGCAACATATTTAATTTTATATACATCCTTTGTAATATCTGAATATAGACCTAGCAGTTTAGTTAGCTCTTCTAATATACTATCTTTCACTCTATTTTCTTTAAGAACTAAAAGAACAACACTGATTATAAAGACTCGATTAATATACTCCTTATTATCAATATTATCCTTTAACTTCATTACAACCTTATATTCAAGACCTAACTTCTCTCTTTGATTTATATTGATATCAGTAAATAATTTAGCTAACTCCTCCATAATTTAGCCACATCCTTAATTAGAATTATTTATAACTTGAAATTAATGGTTCAACAACGAACTTTGTGATTACAAATAATAATAAGTTTAAATTATTATCTAGCTACGGGTTTTAACCCATAGTATATGCAAGATCCATGATACCACCACAGGTTAAAACCTGTGGCTAAAGTGGTATTAACACATTTTCACAAAAATCGTGGAAGAGCCAACTTAATTATTCTATTTGAATAAAGGTTCCTATTATATAATAATACTCTTTTTGTATTATTTTTCCTTTTTTTACTTAGTTTAATTTAAAGATATTTAGGAAAATAGTAAAAGCGATTTATGACTATAGATTGAATTAAATAATTTCATTAATTAAAAATCAATAATTCAGCTTATTTAGCAACGAATATAGCGAATTTAAAACAAAGAAAATTCTAAACTATTAATTTATTCTTTTTTCCTTTTATTCGTGTAATTCGTGTTAATTCGTTGCAAAAAAGATTTTTTGATTCTTTAAAGAAAAACATTAGTTCAACTTATATAATAATGTAATCAAGTGAACAACCTCCGAGACAAGCAACGGAGGCTTCAAAAGAAGTTTGAAGTTTAAGTTTCCTCCTAATTCATTAGGATATCCTTATTCTTTTAGGACTTGCCACAAGCCCATTATCCCTAATCTGCTTTAGCATTTTGGGAATACATTTATCTTTCAAGTATTTTCTCATTATATTTAATGAGCCATTTACATCAGCATTGATTCGTTTGTTTCCAGTTTGAAATAGACCTCTTTTAATTCTTCTAGACTTATCATAGTTAGATTTATTTAATTTTTCTAGGTCTATGGAACTGCAACCTGATGTATAACTTTCATTAATTAAGACTACTTTAATACCTTCTAATTCAGCTTTGTACTCAATCAATTCTACTAATCTTTGAATTGGTATTTGAACAAAAGATTTAAGTCTATTACCTTGTTTAATATTCTTCAAATCTCCAATGATGATAGTAGATGCTTTATTTTGAATTGCTAAGTTAACTATTTTTCTACTAGCTTTATGAAGGTAGTCTTTAACATAGTTTCTTCTTTTTAATCTAAGATTTCTAATTTGCTTAGTATCTTTAACTTTGTTAGTGTCTAATTGTTTCATTCTAATACTTTGAAGTTTAGAAATTTCTTTATTAAAATAAGAATTTTTAGATTTAATAGTCTTACCATTAATTATATAACTTTCAGAATTGTCCTTAAAAGTTAATGTAGCAAGATTATCCAAACCTAAATCTATTGACATTATATTAGAATTATTATTCTCTTTAACTTCTTCAACTTTATAGATAATCAGTAAATACCATTCTTTAGAGAGTTTATCTTGCTTAATCCTTACCTGCTGGAGGGTGTTTCCCACGAAATGTCCATTGGACATAGAGGGAGTTTCTAAATTTATAATGCTTTGAACTGCTAAGGGCAACTCAAATTTAAGACTTTTTACATCAAATTCAGATTTTATCGCTTTAGCTAAGGAT
>NZ_JBSQYM010000175.1:0-5488 GCF_055140805.1 Orenia sp. | reverse complement strand
GTACAAAGCTGAATTAGAAGGTATTAAAGTTGTTAAAATTAATGAAAGCTATACATCAGGTTGCAGTTCCATAGACCTAGAAAAATTAAATAAATCTAACTATGATAAGTCTAGAAGAATTGCAAGAGGTCTATTCAAAACTGGCAATAAACTAATCAATGCTGATGTAAATGGTAGCTTAAATATAATGAGAAAATACTTAAAGGATAAATGTATTCCCAAAATGTTAAAGCAGATTAGGGATAATGGGCTTGTGGCAAGTCCCAAAAGAATAAGGATATCCTAATAAATTAGGAGGAAACTTAAACTTCAAACTTCTTTTGAAGCCTCCGTTGCTTGTCTCGGAGGTTGTTCACGAATGGACTATGATTAATTATTTTTGAATACATAGGGTAAATAGATATTAGTTAATACTACAGATATGTGAATTTAAAGTGAAACATAATGGGGATATTGCGATCTGGAACCAGTGTTTATAACTGATTCCTGACTACTGATTCCAGATTCTTAAAAGTGTCGCACTATCTCTCTATAACCCCATTAATTGTAATAATAGTATTTTATATTTCAAATTTATAGGGTAAGTAGTGTAGGAGGCTAAGGAATGGCTATATTAGTTAAGGATAAGAAGAATGGGAATCAGACTGATTATTTTACTAGGGTCAATCAAAAGATTAGTAGAAAAAGAAATCTTCGCAAATTTTTGATAGGTGGATTATTAATATTATTAAGTACATTGTCTATAGCAGATTATTATTATAGGTATACTCCTTATTATAAGTATTCACTTTATGGAGCTATTTCATTTGTAGTTTTATTAGGAATTGTTTTATGGAAAATAGGACCTAAGTTATATAAATATCATAGATATCATAAGAATATAGAATTTAAGGAGAAAGAAGATAGACTAGATAAGAGGTTTAAAGTAAATTTGATGGACATATTGGCTAATGATAAGTTTAAGGTCTTAAATAATATTTATCTACCCTGTAGCGATAATTATTTACAGCAGATTGATTCTATTATCTTCGGTTTGAATTATATTTATGTGATTAAGATTATGAAGGTCTCAGGAATAATAGGCGGGATGGTCAGTATGGAGTATTGGAATTTTGGAAAGAATAAGAAACTGTTCAATCCTTATAAAAGCAATCAAGGTAATATTGAAGCAATAGAAGATTTAGTTTATAGTATAATTTCTGATAAAAAGATTAGGGTCTATAATGTAGTAATCAATCTTGATCTTAATTCTAACTTTAATCTTCCTGATAGAAGAAGGTTCCCGATTTTTGATAATTTATACGATGCTCTCTATTGGATCAAAGGAAAGGAGCAAGAATATGAAGGAATAATTTTAGAAGAAGATCAGCAGAATTTGATAGATTATATCTTGGAACTACACTTTAAGTCACTACTTGTTGTGGAGCAGAATATAAATAATGAGGTGTTGAGAAAATATGATCTATTATAATTAGAATTGAGAGCATAAAAAGAGATATAAGTACTGGAACTTACTATAGTGAGACACTTTGGGAAATCAGTTATCAGAAGTCAGGAATCTGCTAAGTAGACTGGTCGTCAATTGCCAATTTATAACAAACAAACTGTTGCATATCATTCTGATGTGTCAGTATAATAGAAAATGTCTATCCTAATTGTTAAAACTAGCTAAGTATAAAGATAAGCATTGATGTACAAGATATAATTGTATACAGTAGTTAACTTATTCTATCAGATTAACCAACCATTAAATTAAGAGTAGGAGTTGATAAATTTGCAAAGATTAAAGATAGCGATTATTGGTTGTGGATTGGCTTGGGAGAGGTTACATTATCCAGCTTATCAACAATTGCAAGATAAGTATGAGATAGTTGCTTGCTGTGATATTGATCAAAATAAAGCAATTAAAGCTACTAAGATGGCTGGTCTTGCTCAAAATAAGGCATATACTGATTATAGAGAGATGATTAATAGAGAGAGTTTAGATGCTGTAGATATCATGGTTCCTATTGAGGATAACTTTCCAGTAGCTGAAGATATAGCTCAAGTAGGGGTAAATATCATCTGTGAAAAACCCCTTGCTACAAATTTAGAAGATGCTTTAGAATTTACTGAATTTGCTAATATGTACAAGATAAAAGTTATGATTGCTGAGAACTTTAGATATAATGAAGAGAATAATATTATCAGAAATTTAATCAAGGAGCGTAAAATCGGTGATGTGATTTATTTTATCAGTAATTATATCACTGATTTCCCCAAAGATATGTTAGGTGACACTTTTGCAGCTAAAGAATGGAGACAACATCCTGATTTTCCAGGTGGGAGATTATTAGATGGTGCTATTCATAATTTAGCTGGGATTCGCCATATCTTTGGTGCGATAGATAATTTACAGGCCTTTGGTCAACCTCAGCAAGAGGATTATATGCCCTACCGTTCTGCCCATATTAATATGGAATTTAAAAGTGGAGTAATTGGTCAGTTCTCTTATTTTCCTAGTGGACAAGAGGCTCAACGCCCATTATTGGGAACAAGAATTTTTGGAACCGAAGGTATGATTTATTTAGAAGAGAGAAAGTCAGGTATAGTCAATGTCTTTTATAATAATGGTGGTTCAGAACAGATTTCCTTTAAGCCTGAACGTGGTTTTTATAATGAACTGTTAAACTTCTATAAAGACTTTAGCTTAGAAGAAAGCATTTCAGTGGCCCCAGAGGTAGAATTTGGTGATCTTAAAACTATTTTGGCAATCTTAAAGTCTATAGAAGAGAAGAAGGTAGTTAAGGTTGATGAAATCTCTAAAGTTCACAATCCTTCTATAACATTATTATAATTCTATTAATAAGCTATAGAATTTATTTCTGTGGTATTTAACTATAGAGTCAAATTTAAATATATCGTTATAGAGAGATATTCAGACACTTTTAAATATCAGTGTGAGTGGGTGTGTGAGTATGAGTAACCCCCAATAGAAAGGCACTTCACACACACTCACACTCATAACTCACACTAATACTCATAACTCACACTAATACTCATAACTCACACTAATACGAAAGTGTCCCAATACATCCATTAAATTACTCTTTGAGCTTGGAACTCTATAAGTTGCCTCAACTACTATTTATTAAGAAATAATCCCTGCTATAGTAATATTTTAAATAAATCATAATATACTTTATTAAATAGATTGCTTTGTTAAAAAACATAACTAATATTAGTTATAATAGAGCAATAGTTTTTATAGATATTGGAATATCAATATAGTTATCCAACTTTAAAAAATTTAAAACTTTATTTTTGCCACAGTGCCCTGAAAGAAGTTGCTCTTTATTTCTTGAGGAAGTACTCTTGGGGTGATTAACACAAGATATAAGATTAGTTCAAAAAATAATTATTACTGATTTTAATTTGGACTTAGATAGCTATAGATATAAGTATATTTCATAATTGATAAAGCAACTAAAATTACTTATGGAATATATCTAATCACTGATATCTATAAGAAAAGATTTATAAGGAGGTTATAAGAAATGTCAGAGATTAGAGATGTATACTTAAATCAGTTACAAGGGGCAGATTATTTGTGGGGAAGCTCTACTAGCATTAGTCAGTTAAGTCAGCAGAAAGAAAATAGTATATTAGTAAAGGATGTAAATAGTGAGTATACTATTCCTACTAATTATAATAGTAATAAGATCTTCTTAGAGGTAAAGAATCCTATAACTGCTTATGCATATTGGGAATATACCTTTGATAAGATTAATAAAGTTATCTTTAGTGCTGGATATGATGATATTAGAGAAGTTGGTTTATTATTAAGGGTTTATGATTTAACAGCTAGTGATAACTATGGGAATTATTATGATTTAAAGATTAGCTTTAGTGATGAGAGTTGCTATTTAGATGGCTTAAAGCAAGGGCATAAATATTTAGCTAAATTGGGGGTAGTTGATCAATCCAATAGATTTCATTCTATGATTGAATCAAATCAAATTATCCTATAATAAGAATTTTTTACTTAAGGGGTACATTATAATGTACCCCTTATTGTGTTTAAAGATACTATAATTAGATAGCTTATAATTATCAGAAAATTATAAATTTATTTTTTTGAAAAGAATCTGTTCTTTAATTATAGATGAATAAATAAATATATTACAGTTGCTAAGCAACCGATTTCATATAGTCAACTAACTTTAGAATAAAACAATATATCCATTAATCGATACATTTTATATAAATTTTTAATTAGTAAAATAGGTAAAAATTATGATTATTTATAAGGAGGTTATAAGTTATGGAAGTGATTAATGAATTGAATTCAAATCAGTTAGAGGGAGGTGAAAGTTTAAGTAGTCAAGGGGATAAAAGAACCTCTAAAAAAGATTTATATCAAAATAATTTGATGAATCAATATCATCTTCCTGAAAAATATGGTATAGATAAGATAGTTTTACAGGTCAAGAATCCTAAAACAGCCCATCTATATTGGGAGTGTTCTTTTAGTAGGGTAAAGCAATTATTCTCTCAATTAGGATATGAAGACATCAATGATATTGTACTGGTATTAAGAGTTTATAATCTAACCCTTGATTCAAATTATAAAAGCTATTATGATATTAGAATTAGCTTAGAAGATAATAGCTATTATGTAAATGATTTAAAAGAGGATAATACTTATCTAGTGAGGCTAGGTGCTCTAGATAGAGAAGGATTATTTTATTTAATAGTAGAGTCTAATATCATTAAAATGCCAAATGATTCTGTTAGTGGGATATTAGACCAAGAGTGGATGATAGTAGAATCAAAGATGGAAGAGATTTATATCTTGTCTAGCCGCGGTCTAATTCATGATGAGCGAAGATATAGTTCTTCTGATGTAATTAAGAAACTGGAAGAAGAGTATAAAAAAGAAGAGCTAAGGGTTGATTTAAAGAATACTTATAGTTCTAAAGAGGTATTAAAGGTCAAATAATAAATTAATAAGTACTAAGCTTGATAGCTATTAATAAAAAAGGCTCTTCCACGATTTTTGTGAAAATTAGCTTAATAACAGATAATGAAGTACAAGAAGTCCGGTTATCAGTAATCTGGAATAAGTATTAAATAAAGTGAGTTCTTAGTTTCAGAGGGAGTTTTAGAGATACTTAGGTGTCGGATAAATTTAACCGATTCCTAATTACTAAACTATTGTAATATCTATTATAATTAGTGTTAATCACAAAGTTCTTTATTGAACCATAAAAAACATACCGATTATCGGTATGTTTTTTATATTAATAGCCAAATTATATCCATATAGATATTTATATAAGTTGAACTAATGTTTTTCTTTAAAGAATCAAAAAGTCTTTTTTGCAATGAATTAACACGAATTACACGGATAAAAGGCAAAAAGAATAAATTAATAGTTTAGAATTTTCTTTGTTTTAAATTCGCTATATTCGTTGCTAAATAAGTTGAATTATTGATTTTTAATTAA
>NZ_JBSQYM010000174.1:0-5440 GCF_055140805.1 Orenia sp. | reverse complement strand
AGATGTGTATAAGAGACAGATCTAATTAATGATAATATTTAGTATTCTGATTGCTGAGAGAGTGGGCTGGTTCTGCCACGGAGAGTCTTTTTTTAGACTCGTAGGTATGTTTTCTTCTAGACCTTTTGGTTACTTTTAGGGCGCCCCAAAGGAAGTGTTCTTTCTTCCTGAGGAAGTACTCTGGGGGTGCAATGCTAAAAGTAACACGGGAAAAAGCTGATAAGCTTTCCCGTAATAGTTTTTTATTAATTTGATTAAAATTTTGCTCACTTTTATAAAGTGAAAATGTCGCTATATCTCCATTAAAAGATAAAAATAATAAGACTAAAATAAAAGTGAGGAGATAGCAGCTGCTATCTCCTCTTTATCTATATTATGAATTTACCATTCTCACAATCTCCTCAGCAATCCTATCAATAGGTTTAACTACCTCTACTCCACCTATCTCATAAGCTACTTTAGGCATACCATAAACTACACAGGTCTCTTCATCTTGACCTATAGTCTTACCACCATTATCTCTAATTAACTTCATACCTTCTGCTCCATCTTTACCCATACCAGTTAAGATAACTCCAACAGTATTAGAGTTATAATCATAAGCAATGGACTCCATAGTTACATCTACAGCAGGACGAACATTATGAACCTTTGGATTCTGATTCAATTTAACATGACCATTTTCGATAACCATATGATAATCACCTGGAGCTAACAAAGCAAGGCCCTTCTCCAATCGATCCCCTACTGTAGCCTCTTTAACTCTAATGTTAGATAATTTATCCAATCTCTGGGCTAGAGACGTAGTAAAACCTGGAGGCATATGCTGAATAATCAATACTGCAGCATTTAAATCTTCAGGTAATAAGGTTACCACTTCCTTCAAAGCTCTAGGTCCCCCAGTTGAAGAACCTATAACCACTAGCTTTGTACGACCAGTAGCTCTACTTAATGGTCTTTGTTCAGTAACTACTTTCTTAGTAGTAATGCTTTTCTTCTTAGGCTTTAGTGTCCTTGAAAAACTTTTAGAAATCTTTGCTAATTTAGATTTAGCTCCTGCTGCTATCCTTACCTTTTCAATTAGCTCTTCTTTAACTTTGTCTATATCCAAAGAGATACTTCCAGAAGGTTTAGCAACAAAATCAATTGCTCCTAACTCCAATGCTTTAATTGTAGTCTTACTTTGTCTAGTAGTTAAGCTACTTAACATAATAACTGGAATATTCTTTCCGATTAGCTCTGGTAACTTCTGTAGAAACTCCAGACCATCCATTTTGGGCATCTCTACATCTAAAGTAATCACATCAGGCTCATTACTTTCAATTTTACGCAAAGCATCTATTCCATTTCTTGCTTTATCGGTAACCACTATATCATCTGCTTCTTCCAGCATTTCACTGACTACTTTTCTCATAAAAGCAGAATCATCTACTACTAACACTTTAATTGGTCGCGATATCCCAAATTGTGAAGCCAAACCGACACCTCCTCCATTAAAGAACATATTCTTCAAACATTTTTAAAGAGATCTTAGAAGATTATTTATTTAATCACTTCTAAAATCTTAATCTATATACAACTAATTTAAAATTAATTAAATGTTTACATTAAATTTCAACTATACTATAATAATATATTTATATTATAATTCCTAGACCTAATCTATACCTAAGCAAAATATCAATATCTATAGTATTACCTTTAGATACAGATTAAGTCTTCTAAGATATAAAAAATGAAAAATAAGTTTAATAATTTAACCATTTCTGCCAAACCACAGGTTTAAACCTGTGGTTTAGTATTATAATAAACTAAACACAAAATCTTTAATAATTTTTATATTATTAAATCCATCTTTAGAATCAGAAGATTCTACAAAAACTCTCTATTTGACAATTATTAACCTAGAATATTCTTCAAAGCATCCTTTACTTTGTTTGGTTTGATAGGTTTTACCACAAAGTCTTTTGCTCCTGCTTTTAAAGACTCAACCACCATCGGCTTCTGCCCCATAGCACTACACATAATTACATTTGCTTCTGGGTTAAAAGCAAGAATCTGCTTAGTAGCTTCAACACCATCCATCTTGGGCATAGTAATATCCATCGTTACCAAATCCGGGGATAAATCCATGTATTTCTGTATAGCTTCTTCACCATTAATAGCTTCTCCAGCTACCTCATAACCATTTTCTTCAATTAATTTTCCTAGCATTGTACGCATAAATTGTGCATCATCAACAATCAATACAGATTTCGACAAGATAGTTCCCCTCCTAACCAGTTGTAATTTCCTCTACATTAATAATTAAAGCAATGTTACCATCACCCAAGATAGCTCCACCTGCAATCTTTTGAAGGTTCTCTGATAAATCATTAATTCTCTTAATTACTACCTCTTGTTGACCAATAATAGAATCAACCATTAAGCCATAGTTTTCATCTCCTACTTCAACTATAACTGTAGGAATCTCATCTCGCTTCTCTTCTAATACTGCTTTATTCAACTTATTGCGTAAAGAGATTAATGGAATTACAGATCCTCTACGATGAATAACCTTCTCTTTTCTGATAGTTTGAATCTCATCTAAATTAACATCTACAATCTCTTGAATAGATTCTAATGGAATTACATACTCTTGATTTGCTACTTTAGTCAAGAAACCTTGAATAATTGATAATGTCAATGGTAATTTAATAGTAAAGACAGAACCTTTACCAACTTCTGAAGTAATATCAACAGAACCACTTAAAGACTCTATCTTATTCTTTACAACATCCATTCCTACTCCACGACCTGAAACATCACTTACTTTAGCTGCTGTACTGAATCCTGCAGCAAAGATCAATTTGATTATATCATTATCACTCATAGTCTCTAATTCAGATTGGGAGATAACACCTTTTTCTACTGCCATATTTCCAATGAATTCAGGATCAATTCCATTTCCATCATCTTGAATTTGAATTACAACATTATTTCCTTCATGAAAAGCTGATAACCTAACTAGACCAACTGGATCTTTTCCAGCAGCTTCTCTTTTAGCTGGACTTTCAACACCGTGATCTATAGAGTTACGGATCATATGAACTAATGGATCTCCAATCTCATCGATAATAGTTCTATCTAATTCTGTATCTTCACCTTCAATTACTAAATTGATATTCTTATCTAATTCTTGGGATAAATCTCTAACCAATCTAGGGAAACGGTTAAATACCAAGCTAATTGGAACCATTCTCATCTCCATTACTGCATTCTGTAATTCTGTAGTTACCTTGCTCAATGGTTTTAACTTCTTGTTCAATTCATCTAGGTTGTAACTTCTTCCTACAGATTCAACCTGAGTCCGCTTGATAACCAATTCTGCTACTAAGTTCATTAATGCATCTAAACGTTCTACATCTACTCTAATTGTATTATTTGATTTTAGACGTTTAGATAATGTGGTTGCTTTTGGTTTTTTCTTCTTATTATTGCTAGACTTATCCTTGTTAGCAGTACTATCTTCTTGAGGTTGCTCATCCTCTTTTACTAATAACTGACTTATATCTTCAATAATAGTAATTTCTATCTCTTCAACCTCAGAAACACTATTTAAAGCATCATAAACCACATCTTTATCATCTTTAGTTGAGAATAAAATATAAAAGGTATTCTCAAACTCCTCATTTTTGATCTTCTCTATTTCAGGATTCGCCTTAATCAATTCCCCATGCTCTTCTAAAGCATCTAAGACCATATCTGCTCTTAAGGATTTAAAGACACAGTCCTCTTCCAATTTAACTTTAATAGTCATTGGATTTCCTTGAGCATTTTGGGTCATATCTATCTCTTCTTGGGTCAAATTAAAGTCATTATCTTGACTTGGATTAACTACACTATCATTTTGATTATCTGTTACTATATCACCTTGGGAATATGCCTTTAATTCATTAATTAAAGCATCTAATCCAGTAGTCTCTTCAGGACTATTACTTAGTAATTCTAACATATCAACTGCTTTAAAGAGCAGATTAATAACCTCAGTGTTAACAGCTAAAGTCTCAGATCTAATTAGATCCATAACATTCTCCATAGCATGGGCTAATTCACTAACATTGTCAAAGCCCATAGTTCCTGCCATACCCTTTAAGGTATGTGCTGCTCTAAAAGCTTCATTTATCATTTCCATATCATTAGGATTATTCTCTAAGGTTAATAATGCATCATTTAACAGGTCTAAATGTTCTCTAGATTCACTAGCATACAATTCTTGAAAATCATTCATATCCATAATCAAATTCCCCCTTTCTAATTAAAGCACTTACTGTGATTCGTTATCTAACTCAATCTTCTCTTTTGATTTTAATAGATTAGCTAGCTCTAACAAGATAACTATATGCTCTCCTACTTTAATTATCCCTCTAATATAATCATTTTTAATTCCAGACATACTACGAGGTGGAACATCAACCTTACTCTCATCAATATGTAACACCTCAGATACAGCATCTACAATTAATCCTACATTTTGTCCTTCAAATTCTACAACAATAATTCTAGTATCATCATCTTCAGCTATATCCTCTATTCCAAACCTCTTTCTTAAATCAATAACCGAAATAATATCTCCACGTAAGTTAATAATTCCAGCTATATAAGGAGAATTGATTGGAAGTTCAGTTATCTGCTTCATACGGATAATCTCATGTACCTCGGTAATTTTAACGCCAAACTTCTCTTCTCCTATATCGAAAACAATAATTTGACCTGCCTCATTTGACATAACATCTCCTCCTTTCATAAGATAAAGATCTACTTTATAAAATTTATTCCTTATTTATATCCTTTATTCTATCGCCTATCTGACTAAATCACTTCATAATTCTCTTTTTACAGATTCTTTTAACTTAGTAATTCGTGATTTAATCTATTAATTCCTTCTTAGTCAATTAAAAAATTTATCCAAAAAGTAAAATTTATCAATAATCTTAAGGAAATGTGTAATTTTTCAGAATTAAAATAACAGAAAAGCCATCTTAAAAAGATAGCTTTCAAATAAATTGTTTAAATATTTTCTTATTGATTTAGTTTGTCCACAATTTTGATCAAAATACCTCTATTTGAGAGATTTAATTGTTATAATTTCAGTCTAATTCTAAGTACTTTTACTTCAAATTTTTCGACTCGACTTACAGAGATATAAAGTTTCATTTTCTAAGGAAATTTATCTCACAAAGAGTTTTTTGAAGCTGGCAGAGTAAAAATTCTCGACCGAATTTTTCCTATCTTAATCCTTTGACTATATCTTTCATTATAAATTTTCTCTCCAAATTTCAGATTTGAACTCTAAATCTTTTTCCCTTTGGATCTATGTCAATATCTTAGACACAAAAAATCGAATTTTTCATGCTATATTTTTAGCTTTAATTTCACATTCTTCTGGAGTCATATAATT
>NZ_JBSQYM010000173.1:0-5509 GCF_055140805.1 Orenia sp. | reverse complement strand
ATTACTTGTCATATTAGTAGGATGTGAGAATACTGAATGGACTTTAGGTAAAGAGGAATACAAAGGAAAGAAATTAGCTGTTATTGTAAAAACAGATAATAAATCTAAGGGCTTAAAGAATGGACTAGGAATTGAAGTAGAAGGGTTTGGAGAGAAGTTAAGCACTAAAGAACTTAGTAGACTAAATAATTTTTTCAGAAGAGAGTTGGAAAATCATACTGATATGACAATTATCAGTAAACAGGACATCTTAAATGAAGGCAAGGATTATGATGTAGAATCCATTCAGCAGATTCTTGAAAATAAGTCTGACTTAGATTTATTACTCGTTGTAAATCTATCCAATATAGTTTTTACTAATACTGAAAAGGTTCTTGCAAGGGATTCAACAATAGAAAAAGATGATATTAATTATTTTAGAAATGAAAATAAAGAGAATTATGAGTCCATGTGTTCAGTTAAAGTTTCCTATCAAATAATAGACTTATCCCAAAACAAAGCTATTTATTCAAAAGAAGGTACTGGACAATATACCTATAAAGGTGATGAGTATTATCATAAAATTATATTACTTGAAAAGGCAATTCTTAAAGCAATAGACTTTAAAATTTAATTTAGATCTATTATGTACTATGAAATCAATTTTTTTAGGAGGAGAAAATGATAATAGCCACAAGTAATAACGAAAAGTATACTATTGAATTATTTAATGGAAAAGAGATGGTTTATGCAGATGTTAGCAAAGATAAAGGTGGGAAAGGCAATTATTTTCGACCCCATGAATTATTAGCTTCAAGCTATGCATCTTGCCTTAACATTTCAGTAAGAATGTTAATGGATTCCATGAAGATTGCTTATAATGAAATTATTGTAAAAGTAGAGTTAGATAGAAGTAATGAGAATAAGACAGTCTTTAATTACAGTGTTGAGATTGATAGCGAAATTGATGATACTAGCAAAAAAGAAATCATGAGCAAAATAAAAGATTGCCCTGTGAGAAAAACATTGTCAAAACAAATCGAATTCATAGAAAAAAGAAATTAAGGTAGAAGATAAAAAATGAAGGTTCAACAACGAACTTTGTGATTATCACTAATTATAGTAAATATTACAACCTTTTAGTTATCAGGAATCAAGAAGAGGTAGTAAATAAATTTAACTGATTCCAGGTTCCTGATAACTGACTCCTTGTACTTCATTAAAGGGAAAGATTAAATTTATAGATATTCCTGAATCATTTAATATATAGATAGTAGATATAGCAAGCATATAAAAAGACAAGCAACAACAACTGCATTTCATACTCATAATTTCTTATCAAATAGCCTCAAACCTTTCATTCAAATATCACTTCAACTTAGCAACAGATATGAATAGTTGGTAAGTTGCAAACTTACTTATCTCATCTAAAATACTATTCAAAGCCTGATTACTAGTAGTCTCTACCTTGAAAAAGTAACAACAATCAGCACTGATTCTAAAAGCCTCTACTATCTCATCATTACTATTAATTAAAGCTTTAAGCTGACTATGATTATGAGTCTTCATAAATACTTTAATCATTGCTGTAATCTTAATCCCTAATTTCTCTTTATTGATGTTGATAGTAAAGTTCTCAATTACCCCTTCAGCAACTAATTTATTGACTCTAGCACCTACTGCCTGCCCTGTCAAATAGACCTGCTCACCTATCTCCTTAAAAGTAAGCTTGGAATTTTCACTTAATATTTTAATAATCTCTAAATCTAATTTATCAAGATTCATATCTAAATTCTCCTTATTTTTTCAGAATGAAAGTCATATCTTAAATCTCTTTCAGCTCACAATTGATTGGATAATCTATAGCTATTATAATTTAGATAGCAAGTAAAATCAATTTGAAAGGATGTTTATATGAAATTTCTACATGTAAGGCATGCTACCTCTTTATTGACCTATGCAGGCTCAAAACTTCTAATCGATCCAGTCTTCTCAGCTAAAGAAGAGTTTCCAGCTATTGCTCTAACACCAAACCAAAGAAAGAATCCTATGATCGATTTAAAAACTCCTATCAAAGAATTATTGGATGTTGACATGATTTTATCTACCCACTCCCATCAAGATCACTTTGATGCTAAAGCAAAAGAACTCTTAGATAAAAGAGTAGATTTAATCTGCCAACCAAGTGATGAAGAAACTTATAAAGCTGATGGATTTATCAATCTTATGCCAGTTGAGGAGAATTTAAAGTACAAAAATATTATTATTACCAGAGTAGATGCTCAACACGGAAGTGGTCAGACCAAAGAACAAATGGGTCCTAGTAGTGGCTATATTTTATCAGCAGATGATGAGCCAACTATATATTTCACTGGAGATACTATTTTTAATGAATCCATTAAGAAAAATATAGAGAACTACAATCCTGAAATTTTAATAATGAATGCAGGTTCTCCAAAATTCCTAAACAGCACCCAGATAGTTATGAATATAATGGATATAGAAAAAACACTAGCAATTAACCCTAAGCTAAAATTCATTATCGTTCACCTTGATACCTTCAACCACTGTATCGAGACAAGAGTAGATATCAATGAATACTTTTCACCACAAAGACTTGATAAGATGGGTGTAAAGCATTTTTATGTTCCTGAGGATAATGAATTGTTAGAGTTTTAAATCAATATCAATTAATAAATTTCAAGAACAAATTGGGCTGCGCCCAGTCTTCTATAATCAAAATCTTCAAAGATTAATTCAAAACAATTTTTTTGCAACGAATCTCGCCAATTCACACGAATTTAGACCAAAACCTTTTTAAAAACCTAATTTAAATTGAATCTTGTTTTTAATTCGCGCAATTCGCGTTAATTCGTTGCTACTTTCTTTTTGTTTTTAAATACTTTAAAAAGTTATCCACAATCTTTAAAAAAGCATAGTTTCCTTAAATACAAAAAAGCAGCCAAAAGGCTGCCTTTTTTCTATCATCTAAAATTCATAATTTCTCATTAAATCCTCTAAAGTATCTCTTCTTCTAACTAAGACATCTTCGCCATCCTCTTTAATCATCACCTCTGCTGGTCGCAATCTCTGATTATAGTTAGAGCTCATCACATAACCATAAGCCCCAGCATCTAAGATACCGATAATATCACCTTCAACGATCTCAGGTAATAGTCTATTTTTAGCGATAATATCTCCACTTTCACAGATATTACCTACTATCAAGACTTCTTCTTTATTATCAGAGTCTCTTTCTTCTTGACTATAAATTTCAACATCATGGTGTGACTCATATAACATAGGTCTCATCAATACATTAAAGCCAAGATCACTTCCTACATACTTTCTATCATAATTTACCTTAGTAGAATAAGCCTGCCCTAATAAGACTCCACATTCCGCTACAATATATCTGCCTGGCTCTATCTTAAAGGTAATCTCTTTACCATAATCTCCTACCCATGCTCTTAATACTTTATCTAATCTTTGACCTAACTGAGCCAAATCCAATCGCTCTTGACCATCCTGCTTATGATATGGAATTCCAAAGCCACCACCAAAGTCAACAAACTCTAAATCATCAAAATTACTAGCTATATTAAGTACAGATTTAATTCCTTCTATGTAGGAATCGCCTTCCATAAATAAAGAGCCAATATGTTGGTTAATCCCAATCAATCTTAAGTTATATTTATTTAAAATATCTTTAACGTCATCAATATACTTAGGGTCTACTCCAAATTTAGTCTTCTTGCCACCTGTTACTACCTTTTCATGGTGCCCTGCACCTACTCCCGGATTGAACCTGATAGCAACCTCTCTACCTTCATTTATCTGACCAAATAACTCTAATTGAGAAAGTGAGTCTACACTGACCATTACTCCAGCATCAATAGCATATTGTAACTCCTCAGCAGAGACATTATTACTGATATAAAGAATCTCTTCAGGTTCAAAGCCAGCCTTTAGCTCTATAAAGATCTCTCCTGGTGACATAGCATCTACCTGTAAGCCTTCCTCTTTAACTATCTTCAATAACTCTAAATTAGTATTAGCCTTTGCTGAATAATTGACCACAAAATTCGGATAACTTACTAAGTTCTTTAGCTCTCTACATCTTTCTCTTAATATTCTTTCATTATATACATATAAGGGGCTCCCATACTCCTCTACTAACTCAAGTGGGTTACTATTACCATAAAATTTCTCCCTGTCTGTGACCTCTGCAAAACTCCACTGCATACTCTACTCCTCCTTAATTCTTATCTTAAATTTCACTAAGCAAACTACTTTATCTTTCTTAAAAGCTAATGAATATTGATACCTATTATCAATATACTCAAAAAAGAAGCTATTGCTTATTGACAATCTTCGCAATAGCCATAAAATTTAATCTTATGTTCTGTTACTTTAAAACTGTGTTTTCTCTCTAACTCAGATTCAAACTCTTCTAACACCTCATCATTAAATTCTATTACCTTACCGCATTTGCTACATACTAGATGATGATGGTGCTCTTCACCTGTTTCTAGTTCATAACGTCTACAATTCTCATCAAAGGTTAATTGTTGAATAATTCCTAATTCACAGAACAACTCTAAAGTACGATAAACTGTAGCCAGTCCAATTCCTGGATCTTCTGCCTTTACAATATTATAGACCTCTTCTGCACTTAAGTGTTCTCCTTTATTATCTATCAAAATCTGGAGAATAATCTTTCTTTGTGCAGTAAGTTTGTAATTACTTGCTGCTAAAATACTCTTCAAATTATCTAATGTAGCCTCCATTAAATTCACCTACTAACTTAATGATTATCATTTTTAATTATAACTTATTCTTCGACTTAATGTCAACCCCTTCCATTGATTATTAATCTTCTATTTAATTTAATAAATCTTTTATAATATTAGATACTTTATTTAAAATATCATAAAACTTATCACATAGTGCTGTAGATAATTTCTTGCCCCAATTATCACTGAAGATACCTATTGTCACCATTAGTAGCTCTTTTAATGACTTAGATGCTGTAGGTCTGATAATTAGATAATCTACCTCTCCAGGCTGAATTAATTCTCGCATTGTATCTAAAATTACAACCTTCTCAGCTTGTATATTCTGTAATGTTTCAAATAAATCCTCACCATCAGCACCACCATTTATAAAGGAAATATCTAACTTTTCCGAAAACATAGCCTTCAATTTTTCTATTAAATATATAGCAAGTCCCTTATCCTGTTTGCGTATGTCCCCCAATCCTATTACAGCTAATCTATAGGACATATTTTCACCTACCTTTCTTCCTATATATCATTATTTTCAGATTATTCTAATTTTATTCATAGCTCACTTAGTATTAAATAGTTTTGCTGATAATAATTCTTTAAAAAGGATAGTTATCTTAATTTATTTTTTGAGGCTTTATGAGTATATTGCGACACTTTTTTGAGTTGATAGTTGATAGTGTATAGTGGATAGTTAAAAGATTAAAATCCTTATGTTTTAAGTTTTTGAACTTAACTATAAA
>NZ_JBSQYM010000172.1:0-12363 GCF_055140805.1 Orenia sp. | reverse complement strand
TTTTACTTCAGTGTATAGTTGATAATTGACAGTTGATAGTTAAGTTCAAAACCATTTAAATATAGGTTTTTAGTCCTTTAACTATCCACTATACACTATCAACTATCAACTCAAAAGTGTCGCACTATCATTCTATAATGCTATATTTAAATTTTATTTTAAAGTCCGATTTCTATATAAAATAAAAGGGGGGACAGAATGAAGAGAAGAATTATAAGTATTTTAGTTATGGTTTTTGTGCTGTTGTTGTTAGTAGCTGCTTGTAATTCTAGTAAGCAAGTCCTAAAGCAACAGAATATTAGTAATGAGGTTAAGCAAGCTAAAGAATTAGAAAAGAAATCTCTAGAATTGGATTTAAGAGAAGTATCTAGTGAGGTAAAGATAAAGCTATGGGAAGATGTAAGACCAGTTGTTGGACATACAATTGACCAATTGATTGAAAAATTCCAGAAGAAATATCCTAATATTAAAGTTGAAAGAACACATATGGAAGCAAAAGAGTTAAGACAAAATACTCAAAGATCATTTATAGTTGGGAATGGACCAACATTGACACTTAGTTCTTTTGATGATATTAGACCATTTTCTATAATGGGAATTGCACAATCTTTAGATGTTTTAATGAGTGAAGAGATGAAGAATATGTATGTTGAAAATGCATTACCTACTATGACTTTAAAGGGTCATATTTATGGTGTGCCAGTTACTATGAGTAATTTAGTATTATTTTATAATAAGAAATTAGTAGATGAAGTGCCAAAAAATTGGGAAGAATTAATTTCTATAGCCAAAGATTTAAACAAAGATATAGATAATGATGGGAAAATAGATCAATATGGCTTGTTATCTCCTTGGATTGAAGCAGTTTGGTGGATAGCATTTCAGGATGCTTGGGTACTCGATAAAGATAATAATTTAATACTAGATACTAAGGCTACTAAAGAAGCTTTACAGTTTGTTCATGATTTAAAATTTAAAGATAAGATTCTCCCAGAAAAAACAGATTATGATTTAATGGATAGTTTATTTAAGGAAGGAAAAGGAGCATTTATTGTTAATTGGGATTGCTCTTATAAAAATTATATTGAAGATGATGATGTTGAGTTAGGAGTTGCTTCACTGCCCAAGTTTAAAAATATTGGAAAATATGCTCCATCTATGATAAGTGGTAGTGGATATATTATGTTATCTGATTTACCAGAAAATAAGCAGATTGCTACTTTAAAATTTATCAAGTTTATGACAGGCAAAGAAGCTCAGAAAATATTAGTTGAGAAGCATAAGTTACTACCAACAAATAAATCTCTTTATGATTTAGCAATTATAACAGAAGACCAGCTTATGAATGTTTCTGCTCAGCAGTTAAAAACTGCTAAACCTGTGCCAGTAATTTTAAAAAGGAAAGCAGTTTATGAGGCTATTACTCCAGTATTACAAAGTGTTATGGCTGGAGATCTAAAGCCTGCTAAAGGAGCTACTGAAATCCAGGAGATTGCTGAGAAGATAATTTCAGGTATGTAATGAGATTGTCTATATAGAAAGCGATAAAGGTTTTATATTATATTTCTAAACTTTAAAATTTTTAATGTTCTATATAGTTATTTATGAAGTGTGATTTCATTCTTTCAATGTTAATAATGTTTAATCTACTTTAGTTAAAATGGAAACTTTGATATAATGGTAAATAGAAATCAAAATTATATTATTTAATTTATTAAATCAGTGGAATAGTAGTTTTTATTAATGAAATCTTATCAAGGTTTATAGATAAAAATTTTCAAGGAGATAAGTTCTGTTTAACTATTACTTTTGAAAGTTATTTTTGACGATTAATATAGATAGATATTTTATAAGATTAGTAATATATTTGAAGTAGAAGTTAGTCTATTATCGAGTTTATAAGAAAAGTATATCTAATTTAAGAGAAAAATTTTACTTTTATATTATTTAGTAATATTAATTATTAGCTTAAGAGAGGAAGGGAATTATGCCTACTATTAAAGATGTTGCAAAGAATGCTGGGGTATCTCCTTCTACTGTTTCTAGAGTTATCAATAATCATCCTAGAATCAGTAGTGAGACAAAAAAGAAGGTCAAAGAATCAATGAAGAAGATTGGTTATCATCCTAATATTATTGCACGAAGCTTAGTCAAGCAGAAGACTAATACTTTGGGGTTGGTTATGCCCTATTCCACTGAAGAAGCCTTTGCTGATCCTTTTTATTCTGAAATATTACGAGGTATTGGTTCAGTGGCCCAAAATAAAGAATATAGCCTACTGCTTATTACTAGTAATGGTGAAAAGGAGGAGCTTGAAGCCACACTTAAAGCTGTAAGGAGTAAGAGAGTTGATGGTTTATTAATCTTAAGGGCTAAAAGTAATGATGCTTTAATTAGTGAATTAAAGGAATTAGAGACTCCTTTTGTTATAGTGGGGCGTCCAGAAGATGAAAATGATAATTTTTGGGTAAATAATGATAATATTGAATCGAGCAAAAAATTAGTAGAATATCTAATTGGTTTAGGACATGAGAAGATCGGTGTGATAACAGGAAATAATGAATATATAGTTTATAGAGATAGACTAGAGGGATATAGGCGTGCTTTAGAGGATAATGGACTAGAATATAATTCTAACTACATCATTCAAACAACAGGACATCATGGTTTAACCACTAGATATACTAGAGAGTTACTTGAATCTTATCCTGAATTAACAGCTATTTTTGCTGTTGATGATTTAATGGGTTATGGAGCTATTTTAGGGATTAAGGAGTTAGGCTTAAAGGTTCCTGAGAATATAGCAGTAGTAGGTTTTAATAATAACCCTCTATCACAGTTAATTGCCCCTGCCTTAACAACAGTGGATATCAATATCTTTGAACTAGGGAGTACAGCTACTAAAAGCTTAATTAATATAATCAATCAAGAGCCTACAGAGTATTATCATGAAATAGTAAAAACCAATATTATTGTTAGAGATTCTTGTGGAGGAGATAAAGGAGAAGTTAAGGTTAACGAAGAATAGATGGGAGTATAAGGTTGCTATGTTGTTCATGGCAACCTTTGCACTTTATTAAGAAATAATTAAGAATTTAGGTTTAATAAATCTAGAATCAATTAGACTAATAGAAAGAATTGTTTAAGGAGGTCAGAATGATAAAAGAGGTTATAGTAGTAGAGGGTAGAGATGATTTAGATGCAGTCAAGAAGGCAGTAGATGCTGAAGTGATTATCACACAAGGGTTTTCCTTATCTAGAAGTGTCTTAACTAGGATAAGAGTAGCTCAACAGAAGAGGGGGGTCATTATCTTTACAGATCCAGACCATGCTGGAGAGCAGATTAGAAGAAGAATAAAACAGGCAGTACCTGGCTGTAAAGATGCTTATTTAGCCCAGAACAAAGCTATCAAAGCTGGTGATATAGGGATTGAGAATGCCAGTCCAGAGGCTATTAAAGAAGCATTAGCTAAGGCTAAGGTTGATTATCAAGAAGAAGAGAAGAAGTTTATTAAGGATGATCTGGTTGCTTTAGGTTTAATAGGTGGTTATGACTCTAGAGAGTTGAGAGATAAAGTTGGTAATGAATTAGGGATTGGTTATGCTAATGGTAAGCAGTTCTTAAATAGATTGAATAATTATGGCATAACTCGAGAAGAGTTTATATTAGCATTAGAAAAGGTAACTAGGGGTGTTAAAGATGGAAATTGCTAATCCAAGTAATACAAAAGAGATTTTACGTAAACATAAATTACAATTAAAGAAGAGTCTAGGGCAGAATTTCTTAATTGATAATAATATTCTAAATAAGATAGTAGAAACAGCTGACTTAACAGAGGAGGATACAGTAATTGAGATTGGTCCTGGAATTGGATCTTTGACTCAGAAGATGGCAGAGACAGGTGCTAGGGTAATTGCAGTTGAATTAGATGATCGCTTAATTCCAGTATTAAAAGAATCTCTAAATGTATATAATAATATAGAGATAGTGCATGGTGATGCTTTAGAGGTGGATTTTTCCCAATTAGTTGATGGCAGTTTTAAACTGGTAGCTAATCTACCTTATTATATTACTACTCCAATTATTATGAGATTATTGGAGGAAGGTTTTGATGTAGAGAAGATAGTAGTAATGATTCAAAAAGAGGTAGGAGAGCGAATGGTAGCATCACCAGGAGGTAAAGATTATGGTATCTTATCTATTGGAGTACAGTATCATAGTAATCCAAGGATTGCCTTTGTAGTACCTCCTACTGTCTTTATACCACAGCCTAAGGTCGAATCGGTTGTGGTGGATTTAAAGGTAAAAGATAAACAAAATCTTGAGATATTAGATGAAGAATTCTTTTTTAAGGTGGTTAAATCAGCTTTTCATCAAAGAAGAAAGACGATTAGAAACTCTTTAAGTAAAGCACCTTACATGAATTTGAATCGTGATTTAATCGACCAAGCATTGGAGGAAGTAGGGATAGACCCAAGAAGAAGAGCAGAAAAATTGAGTATCGAAACCTTTGCTCAGTTGAGTAATGCTTTATTCAATTTAACTGGAGGAGAGTAAATGGTATTTATCAGCCCTACAGAGGGGAAGTTGAGTTTTGAACAGACCTACAGTAGCATTGTTGATTTTGTGCAGAGTCTACCTGAATGTAACTATCAGTTGATTATTGGTAGTGATTCTCAACCAAGTGAGAAAATTGTACTGGTAACTACTATAATAATCTATCGTGAAGGAAAAGGAGCTAGGTTTTATTACATTAAAGATGAATTAAATCCACAATTGACCTTTCAGCAGAGAATCTATTATGAGACTGCAAGAAGCTTAGAGTTAGCAAGCAAGTTAAAAGATAAAATATCAGCAGATGAGCTTATTTGGGATTTGGATATAGAGGTTCATCTGGATGTAGGGAGAAGAGGAAAGACTAAGCAATTAATTAATGAAGTTGTAGGAATGGTAGTTGGCAGTGGGTATAAAGCAAAAATTAAGCCTTTAGCTTATGGAGCCTCTAGTGTTGCTGATAGATATACTAAGTAATTATTAGCATATAAGGAAATTAGTTTATTTGACTTATTTCTTTAATTTTGGTATAATTAGTAATAGTAATTCCAGAAGGGTGGGTCAACATGTCAGATAATATTTTAGGTCAAATTAAGAGTGACTTAGACTCCTTTGTTGGAAAAAAGGTGAGATTAAAAGCCAATCAAGGTCGGCGTAAGATTATTGAAAAAGAAGGAATTTTGGAACAAACATATCCAAAGGTATTTGTAGTTAAAGTTGATGAAGATCAAACCCCTCGACGTATTTCATATAGTTATGCAGATGTGTTAACGGAAACTGTTGAAGTGAAGATTAAAGATAATAATATGAAGATTGGATGTATTAGTGTTTAAGTTTTTAAACTTTTAAACTAGCTGTGACCAGTGGTTACAGCTAGTTTTCTTTTTTTGTTATATTTAAGTTTTAGCTACGGGTTTTAACCCGTAGTGTAACATGTCATCATCACCACAGGTTGAAACCTGTGGCTAGTAAATTTATCATTATAAAAAAGTGTCGCAATTTCTCTCTATTGTATCAGTTTTTAATAGCAGAAGATATAAATATAATAGATTTTTTATTCCCCCTTATCACAAAAGTAAGCTTGGTGAATATACTGTATTAACTGAAAGGGGGGACATAGAAGAATGGATGATATTAAGAACATAATAGATAAATATGTAGAGAATATTCTTTCTTTAGATAATGTAGTTGGAGTAGGTCAAGGATATAAGGAGGTTGGAGGCAGAAAGACTAATGAAGAGTGTGTTGTAGTCTTGGTAGAGAGTAAGGTTGATGCTCAGAATTTGACTGATGGGCATATTATACCCCAGAGTTTAGAGGATAAGAAGACTGATGTTATTGAGGTAGGTAAAGTTGAGTTATTGGCAAATGATGATAAAATGAGAATAACTAAGCTACGACCTGCTCAACCAGGAGTCAGTATCGGTCATTATAAGATTACAGCGGGGACTTTTGGAGCAGTAGTTAAAGATAAGAAGACTGGAGAACCGCTTATCTTATCAAATAATCATGTTCTAGCTAATATTACAAATGGTAGTGATGGTAGGGCAAGTAAAGGAGACCCTATCTTACAACCAGGTAGCTATGATGGTGGTAATGAGCAGGAAGATGTAATAGCTTATTTGGAACGTTTTATACCTATTTATAATGATCAACCGCCTGCTTGCCCTTTAATGTCGGGATTTAATCAAGTATTAAAGGGGTTAGGACGATTAATAGGTGCACCTTATGAGGTTAAACGTTCATCAATAAATAATAAAGTTGACTGTGCTGTTGCCAAACCAAAAGATCCCGATTTGATTGATCCAGAGATTTTGGGTATTGGAGAAGTAGCGGGAATAGCTGAACCAGAATTGAAGATGTTAGTCAAAAAGAGTGGGAGAACAAGTGGCTTGACATCAGCTAAGATCAAGGCTGTTAATGCTACTATTAAAGTTCAATTATCTGCTGAAGAATCTGCTGTCTTTACAGATCAGATTATAACAGAGCCTTTCTCTAAACCCGGAGATAGTGGCTCACTAGTTGTAAATAAGGATAATGAGGCTGTAGGTCTACTTTTTGCAGGTTCTGATAAGAGTACAATCTGTAATAAAATAAATAATGTCTTAACTGCTTTGAATATAACCTTTTAATTTATATAATTTGATTAATTGCAGACTTATGTCTGCTTTTTTATTATACTACCATAAGTTACATTCTCTTTTTAAATTACTGTATGTTATAATAAAACTAAGCATAGAAGTACAGGAGGGAGTAAATGAAGGTAAAAAACATAATAACATGGATACTTATTTTTGCACTGATTATGCCAACAATAACTTTAGTTAGCACAGGTACTGCTTATGCTTTTGGAGGATTAGATTTAAATGGTAATATTTTTAATATTTTCAAAGCTTTTTTGGCATTATTTTTTCTAGGGAAGATGGTAGGGGATAAGAATCCTACATCAGAATCTATAGCTGAACCAATTGATAATTCTGCTATTCAAACTGGTAATAATGAGCAGAGTAATGATTCGCTATCACAGGAAGAAAGCCCTGTAGATCATCAGCCCCCTCCAATAGAGATTACAGATAATAAGGATTGGACAGAGATGAAGGTTTATTCATTGACTAGAGATGAAGAGATTATGCTAAAAATGATAAATGATGAACGGCTTAAGGAAGGTTTAAATCCTCTGAAAATTGATTTTAAATTGGTTCAAATAGCTAGAGCTAAGAGTCAAAATATGATTGATGAAGATTATTTTAGCCATTTCTCCCCTAATTATGGTTCACCTTTTGATATGATGAAGAGGTTAAAGGTTGATTATTACTTAGCGGGTGAGAACATAGCAGGAGCTCCTAATGTAGAATGGGCACATAGGGAGTTAATGAATAGCCAAAGCCATAAAGATAATATCCTCCATTCTGATTATACCCATGTTGGAATTGGTATTATTGATGGTGGTCCTTATGGTAAGATGTTTGCCCAAGAATTTGCGGATTTAGGTTATTGATTTTTATAAAAGAGTAGATTGCCATTTAAATGGAAATCTACTCTTTTATTATTTGTGGTAAAAAAATTTTATCTTAACATTATTTGAATTTTTTTCATAAAATATAATAAAACAGATATATAAATGTTAAAAGGGAGGTTAATTATCCAATGTGGGGAGAGCTTTTTATAATCGTATTATTTACGATAATCTTATATTTTTTTTATAGAGTATATTTATATTATTTGATAGAAGACCTGTATAATAAAAGTTATTTAGCAAAAGAAGAGACTAGTATAGATATAGATGAGATTAGAGATGCTTACATTAATTTATTTGATGAGAATTATATCTATTAAATAGTCACCATCAAATTAGTTAATTTTAATGAAAATATTAGTCTATATAACTTAAATTATATATATTTACAGAATCTTTTATTAACAGATTAACTAAAGCGGTCATATTATATACTGTTAAAAGATAAAAATTCAATTATCTATGATTAATAATAAGGAGGTATTTGAGGATGGGGAATACTTGTAGAGATGATTTAAGGTGTTTATTGGAGAGGATAAAGGATACCGATGAGCAAGTTAATATTATTATTCAATCGGGAGAAGACTGCTGTGAATTTACAGGCTGTATCTGTGAGGTAGATGATTGCTTTGTAGTATTGATTGACACAAAGCGTGGAACTTGTATTAGGACTTATATCTTACTTGATTGTATCTGTGCTCTTGTTCATCCAGCACAACAAAGTTGTTGTGACGAATATTAGGAAGTAATACTTATAAAATCAAATACTTAAGGTAGAGGGATAAGATTATTCTTATCTCTTTTTTGTAAATTAATTGTTGTTATTAACTAAGGTGCTTATTATTGAATTGGATAGTAGTTAAGTAATTAGTTATTAACATATTCTAATCTAGAGTCATAGAATGTATTAGTTTTTAATGAAAGGAGGGAAAAGAGATGAGCGAAGAAGTTGAAATTCAAGGATGTGATTCTCGTAGAGGTGGTTCTTGTAGAGATGATTTAATTAGGTTATTGAATAAAATCAAAGATACTAGTGAAGAAGTAGCTATTATTTGTCAAGCAGGAGGAGGGTGTTGTAGATTTACAGGATGTATTTGTGAAATAGATGATTGCTTTGTAGTATTAATTGATAGTAATCATGTATGTGAAAGAACTTATATCCTATTAGATAAGATATGTGCTATAGTTCATCCAGCTAAAAAATGTGGTCATGGTCATAGAGATTAGATAATTTTCTAGTGATATTCAAACAAAAATCTATAAAATTCAATCTTTATATGAAGGGGTAAGAATATTCTTACCTCTTCTTTTTTTAACACATTTAAAGAGATAATCATATTATATAGCAAATAAGAAGAGAGGAGGGATACCATGGAGGAAGTCAGATGGGATGGGCGTGATTCTTGTATTAAGTCATTAAAGAAACTATTGAATAAGATCAAGGATACAAATGAAGAGGTGAATGTCATTGTTCAGTCTGGAGAGGGTTGTTGTGATTTTACAGGTTGTATCTGTGAGATTAATGATTGCTTTCTAGTATTGGTAGATGGTGATGATATTTGTAGAAAAACTTATATCTTATTAGATAAGATATGTGCAGTTGTTCATCCAGCAAATAGTTGCTGTGGTAGATAATAGTTCTATAGAAGTCTAGTCATTATTTTTATTAACATATTCTGATATAGAGTCATAGTATGTATTAGTTTTAGATGAAAGGAGGGAAAATAGATGAGTGAAGTTGAGATTCAAGGATATGATTCTTGTAGAGATGATTTAATTAGATTATTAAATAAAATTAAAGATACTAGTGAGGAAGTAAATATTATTATTCAATCAGGTGAAGGTTGTTGTGATGTAACAGGATGCATCTGTGAAATAGATGATTGCTTTGTAGTATTAATTGATAGTAATCATGTATGTGTAAGAACTTATATTTTATTAGATAAAATCTGTGCTATAGTTCATCCAGCTAAAAAATGTGGTCATGGCCATAGAGATTAAGTAATGCCTTGGAGTAGTTAACTGATTAGATAATATATATTATCTAATCAGTTAACTTAAAATTTTTCATTAGGAAGGAGGTCTAAGAATGGCTAATAGTAATAACGATTTAGAACTTCTAGAATCATTATTAGAAGAGCTAGTAAATGAATTATTAAATCAGAAGAATCCAATGGTAAGTAACCCTCCTACTCCTTCATTAAATGATTTCTCTCAAGTTGATACTTCAAATATTGATATTAGTGAAAAGGAGCTTAATAAACTAGTAGATTTATTAAATCAGATAGATTTAAAAGTAGATTCTAAAGAAGTTAAAGAAAAGACAGGAGGTGAAAGAATATTGTCTAAAAGAGAACGTAATCAAGGAAATGAATTTGAAAGAGAATTAATACATAATTTAAAAAAAGAGTTGAAGGTAGAGTTGAAAAATGAGTTGAGAGAGGAGTTGCTTAAGCAGAAAGAAGATATTTTTATTAGTAATTATAACAATAATATCAGTAAATCACATATTTTTAAGGATGAGTTAGCTAGACATGCAGAGAATTTTGATTTTGTCGAAGTAACAGTTATTAGTGGTTCAGATTGCTGTAAGATGGTCGGTGTTTTATGTGAAGTTCATAGTGATTTCATAGTATTAATAACTGAAGATAATAGTCGGATTAAGATATCAATTAACAAGATAGTAGCTGTTAATTTACATAATGGTGGAGGAAAAAGAACTAGATATAGTAAAGATGATGATAATTTAGATGATCAGGTTAGTATCGCAAAAGTTGATGATAGCTCATCTGTTGGAGAAGAACAGGATAGAGATAAGGAGATAGCAGCTAAAAAAGAAGAAAATTTAGGTGACGATATTTATATAGATGAAAATCAAGAGGCAGAGGATGATTCTAAGGATATAGATTCCAATCAGCAATCTGAAATTGAGCGAAAATTAAAAGTATTATAGGGTTTTAACCCGTAGTGTAACATGTCATCATCACCACAGGTTGAAACCTGTGGCTAGTAAATTTATCATTATAAAAAGTGTCGTAATATCTCTATATAGCGCCATGGTTACACTTTATTCTAGATTCACGAATTTTATAGTTAATCACTTTATCCTTTGAAAGAAGGATTTTGTCTTCTCCTTTTATTCACAAATTATTGAAGTATGTCGTATTATAACGTAGGAAAGGAGGGGTGAATAGATGAGTGGATTGATTGAAGGATGCTATTGCAGTAAAGAATTAATAAAGTTATTAGAGCATTTAAAGGTTAAAGCAGAGTTAGTTACTATTATAATTCAAGCTGGTGGTAATTGCTGTAGGCATAGAGGTTGTATCTGTGAGATTATTGATTGTTCTACAGTTGTATTAGTTGATGATAGAGAAAAGGGTCAAGGAGGATGTGAAAGAACTTATATATCAATTGATTGCATATGTGCTATTGTAGTTTTTGAAAATGATAAAAGAAAGAGATTTAAAGATAGAGATGATTTAGATGCTTTTGGATTACAAGATACAGAGCAAGTAGATAATAGCAATTGCATTAATAATGTAGAGAAAGTTGCTTATAGTGAAGATTATCAAGATGATATAAAATGTAATGTATATGGATATGGGAGAAAAATTAGAATTAATGTAATGGGTAAAAGAACAATGTTATCAGTAAGTAAAGTTAATATAACTGAGTTATCCATGGTAGTTCATAATGAGGGAGATAATAAGGAGAATTTCATTTATTATTTCCATAAAGATAATGTAGGAGAGAAGACTATAGAGTTATTATTATCTCCTTCATCTTTAGGTGAGGTTGATGATATTATTTATGATGAACAATCAGAAGAAGCTAAGGTCAGTGGTAGTGCTCTGTTGTATGTTAATGAAGAAGATAGAGGAGAATGTGAATTTGAATTACTTGTAAAAGAAGATATGGCTACAATGATTATAACTTCTAATGGAGAGAAGATAGAGAGTCATACAGAACATTTAACTGGAGTTTGTAGTCCTGAGCCTTTTAGTATTGAAATTTTCTGATTTAGATTAATAATTGAATTTATGCTTTATTTTAACTTAATTAAAATATGATCATATTTTAATTAAGTTCTTTTTTGTTCAGAGATTTTAGTCGAAAAAATTTTTATTCTCTGTAACACTTTTTTCCTTAATGCATAATATATACCAAACAACAAAAAGGAGGAATGTTAATGAGTGGTATTGATTTTGACATTGATTTAGATGCTTTAGTTGCAGCTATATCAGATTCTGTATCTGAATCTATAGCAGCAGCTTTAGCAGGAGCAGAAAGTGAATCTGATGCAGATGCTTGTGTAGATGCAGATGTAGAGAATGAAAGTGAATCTGAATCTGAGGCAGAAGCAGAAGCTGAATCAGAAAGTGAGAGTGAGTCTGAAGCAGATAGTGAGAGTGAATCAGAGTCAGAAGCTGAATCAGAAGCCGAAGCAGATAGTGAAAGTGAGTCTGAAGCAGAGGCTGATGCCGATGCAGAAACAGAAAGTGATTCAGAGTCAGATTCTGTAGGAGTAGGTGTTGGAGTAGGAGTAGGAAGAGCCGATGCTGAATCTGAGGCAGAAGCTGAGTCAGAAAGTGAGAGTGAAGCTGAGTCAGAAAGTGAAAGTGAAGCTGAGTCAGAAAGTGAGAGTGAAGCTGAGTCAGAAAGTGAAAGTGAAGCTGAGTCAGAAAGTGAAAGTGAAGCTGAGTCAGAAAGTGAGAGTGAAGCTGAGTCAGATAGTGAGAGTGAAGCTGAGTCAGATAGTGAAAGTGACTCAGAATCAGATAGTGAAAGT
>NZ_JBSQYM010000171.1:0-5709 GCF_055140805.1 Orenia sp. | reverse complement strand
TATTAACATCATCATCACACTCCAATAGATATATAATATCGTAAATAAAATAAAATTTGGAGTGTTTATTTTATTTTTTCGCAGTTTAATCATATATATATGAAAAAACTAAAGCTTCTTTTTCTATTAATCTATCATCTGTATTCTTTGCTATTTGAATTGCTGTAATTTTATCTAACTAACCAAATTATTCAGACTAGACCTTTTATTATTTAGAATGATTTTCAGGAAATTTTACTTATATACTCTTACCCAATCAACATACATTCTTTAGTGATTAATCAAATTGATTTTAAATCTTTAATTCAAAACTAAATTATTAGGACTTATAGGCTTATAAACTCATCTTATAATCTTCTTTTCTGCACCTTTAATATACTGAGAGAAGATCAGACTATCCTAAAAAGATATCTATCCTGCTAACCTCACCATCCCTAACCTTCTCAGCAAGACCAGCTTTAACTTCTGAATCTTTTATTACAATCTCCTCACCATCTTTAGTCACTAGCTTATAGCTTTGAATCTCTACTTTATCAGCACCAAAAGTATTTTTTCGAGTAGGATTATGATAAATTATCAAAGTCTCTCCTGAGAAACGATGAGCAAAACTATTTTTAGAAACTTCTATCTCTTTAGTCTCAGTTTCACTGACCTGAAGTTCTACAGTTCTGGCTTCATTAGTGAATAGATTACTAGCTAGTGCAGGTTCCTGTTTATAAACTAACTCTATATCTAGCAAAAAGGAAACTACAGATAATTTCAAATCACTATTACCACAATGCTTATATTTCACATTCTTATATCTATCTTTATCTGGTATATGTTATATGTTTTTCTTGTTTACTAAGAATGTGATTGGTAACCAATCACATTCAATAGCCTATCTTTATAATTAACCTAATACAACTTCTACTTCATGAGTATTATCTTTACTTAATTTATTTATTATATCTCTTTTAATTATTGCATCTCCATCTTTTATCTTAAAATCAACCTCTTTACCATTGATTATAACTTTTCTAATACTATAATCTCCAAATTCAAGATTCTCTTTATTATTATAAGTCACATTTAACGGTATATTAGCAAAAAGAGTATAAATACTAGCATTACCCTCATTATCAAATTGATTCTTTAACAACTTAGGAGCTAATACTAAATCACCTAACTTTCCTCTCACACCATAGACTTGAGTTACTTCCGTTAATAACAACCAGCTAGCAGAACCAGTTAAATAATGGTATAAACCTCTTCCACGTTCGTTAATATACTCTGGTATTCCTGGATATATCCTGCTTCTTTCGAAGTCACTACAATGTTGATAAATAGAATTAATAACCTCATATCCTTCCTTGGCAAAGCCACGTTGATAAAGAGCATTACCATACATTACTGCCATATGACTAAACATTGCCCCATTCTCTTTATGACCAAAAGCAAAGCCAAATAATCTTCCTAAATTGGTCTTTAACTCTTTAAAGTTAGTATTTAAACGATATCCCCCAACTCTATCATCTTTTAGATAATAGTCAGCTGCTTTGACTATCTTCTCTATTTGTTCATTAGTAGCTACTCCACCCATAATCGGGAATACCTGACCTGTTAAAGTCATTCTTGTACCTAATGGATGGTCTCCTTCTAATCTCTCTCCATCATTATCATAATAACCATTGAACCATTCATAGCCTTCACTATTTTTAATCAACTCATTCTTACGTAAATGGTCTACAATCCAATTACCTTTAGCCTCTAAATCATTAATAAGTCCTGTAATAGAGACTTCAACCTTCTTACCAGAAACCTTGCTAGCACAACTATCAAAATATTGATCTAGCAATTCATGTTTAGCTTCTACTGAATCATAATCTATCTTGTCAGTTAAGGTATCTAATAATAGCTTTATCTCTTGAGCAATCTCTAATTTATCAATTCCTCTTTTTTGGGATAATTCTCGCAACAACTTAGCCATTTCTAATAGGTTGCTAGAATATAATGCTGTAAAGGCTACACTCTCTCCTCTTTCTTCAGCCATATCTAAACCATCATTCCAGTCAGCACCCTCTAGTTTGAAGTTATTATGTTCACCTACATTAAAGAATAAGGTTAAATGCTGAACCAGCATATGTTCTAAAATATTTCCCTTATAAACTTTATCTTCTCTATCTAATAATTCATTTCCAGCTTCAGGACTCCAGTTTTCATCCTTCTTCTTAGAACGATAAATCTGAGCATCTTTAAAGTAAGTCTGCTCTTCTAATAAAAATTCTAAATCTCCACTCTGATCAATATATAACTTAGTAGTTAAGAATGGCCAAGAACCATGATCCATCCATACTCTACTGATATTATTTCTATCTGCTATAAACTCTCCAGGCTTAGAACCAATAATAGTAGCATTACTTCCATCTATTCTAATTCCAGCAAAGTTATTAAATAGTAAATCCCTTACCCCTTCTGGTTCCATCAAAAGAAGGGCCAAACAATCTTGCCATAAATCTCTCCATCCTCTTCCTCCACGACCATAATCGTGATGTGGTAGGAAAGAACAACCATAGATTCTTCTTAAAATAGGTTGTAAAGTAACCCACTTCATCCATTGATCATAATCTTGATTACCAGAGTTAAACTGTACTTTGTTAACCTTCTTTTCCCAATAAGTTTTATTCTCACTTAAATATTTATCAAATAAGTCCTTACTTAAATATTTTTTACTTATAATATCTTGTCTGCTACCTTTTTCATCAATAGTAATAGCAATTATATAAGACTTTTCTTCCCCTGCTTCTAATACTCTATCTTTAAACCTTAATGCTCCAACTGCCTCAAAGCCTTCTAACTCTCTACCAGCCTGACAATAAATATCTAAATCTTTAATAATAGCCTTTGGCCACTCTAAATTTCCACCTTCTCCAATAAAGTCTTCTACAACTGGACAGAACCCTATAGGATTTTCTCCACACTGCTCCGCTCCTAAGACTCCATAGCTAACATTATTAGTTTGATGCCCTCGTTCATCAAAGGATAATGTAGGGTTAATTACTATACCACTATCTGTAGTCTTAATCTTATGTAACAAAGAAGTTACATGGCGATGATCTCTTAGATTATCAGCAGAACGACCATATAGAGGTATAGCTGCTGTAGGAGTTATCTTCTTATCCTTATCCCCTATATTAGTAATCTTAATCTCCATCAATTCCACTGTATCATCATTAGCTGGAACAAAACTGGTTATCTCTGCTTTAATCTTTAGCTTTTCATTCTCTCTAATGACTTTATGCCATAACAAACCCGCTTCTACAGTAACCTTTTCACCCTCTTGAGTAAATTGTTTAGCCTTTTGCTGAGCCGAATTTCCTGTAACAGACCAGATATCTCTTCCATCTATCTTAATCCAGAAGTTTCTAGCCGATCTGGTGTTATGCAAATCTTCAACAGAAACTGGCATTAAAGCAAAAGTATTCTGCCCCGTCTTAATATCTCCATGTAGATTAGGAGTAATCGCAGACATCATCCCAGCTTCATTTGTTAAAGGAAAGTAAAGATAACTACTTTTATCTGCTTCTTCTAATCTAAATTCACCATTTTCTCCACTAAATTTCCAGGTTTCACATGACTTCTCTACCATAAACTTATTCTCCCCTCTCTTTTTATTATAAGAGTCCTATATTTAAGCCTAATCCTACTTATCTATCTGAACTAAACTGAGGTAAGTAATCTATATTCTCTTTAATAATCTCATCTAATAAAAGCTCTACCCTACTAATTCAAACTAAGGGATGTAATAATAAAGCTTGATAGGCATTATAATCACCATGAACCCCTGCTTTAATAGTTAAAATTTCATAATCATTAATTATTTATATTAAGCCTCTACAGAATTATTAGCAATTACCTCTTTATACCAATGAGCACTTTCCTTTAGGGTTCTTTCACAAGTATCATAGTTGACATGTATAATCCCAAATCTTTTGTTATATCCAAAGGCCCATTCAAAGTTATCCATTAAAGACCAGACATAATAGCCTTTTAAAGGTACTCCATCCTCTATTGCCTTATGAGCACTGATAAAGTGATTCTTTAAAAAGTCTATTCGCTTTTTATCATCAACCCTTCCATCTTCTCCTATTTTATCATCAAAAGCTGCTCCATTTTCAGTAATATACAAGTCTTGATCTGTATATTCTCTATTTAACTTAATTAGTAAATCATATAGTCCCTTCGGATAAACTTCCCAGTCCATAGCTGTATATTCACTATCTTCTGGCCTAACATGATCAATTTGGAAGAAATCTGAATCTGGGTTATGTTTTAATAAAGCTCTAGTGTAATAGTTGATACCTAAAAAGTCTGTCTTTTCTTGAATGATATCCATATCTCCATCTTCAATCTCTATTTCTCCGTATTTTTCCTTATACATCTTAGCTAACTTTTCTGGATATCTTCCTTTATATAGTGGATCTAAGAACCAATCATTTATATAATCCTCCATTATCTCAGCTGCTTGTTGATCTTTTTTACTATCTGTTAAGGGATAGACTGAATTCATATTTAAAGTGATCCCTATCTCTGCTGATAATCCTAATTCTCTAAACTTCTTAACAGCTAAGCCATGGGAGACCAACAAATTATGAGCAACTTGTAAAGCCAATTTATGATCCTTAAAACCTGGTGCATGTTCACCAGTAGAATTTCCCATAAAAGCTACTACCCAAGGTTCATTATGAGTAATCCAACGAGGAACAATATCTCCAAATTCCTTAAAGAGTATTTCAGCATATTCCACAAAATATTTTATTGTGTCTCTATTCGCCCAACCTCCTTCTTCTTGTAAGGCTTGAGGTAAATCCCAATGGTATAAAGTAATAGCAGGTTCAATACCAGCATCAATCAACTCATTAATTAATTTTCTATAAAAGTCAAGCCCTGCTTGGTTTAGCTCTCCCTTACCTTCTGGTAAGATTCTAGTCCATGAGATAGAAAGACGATATGAATCTAAACCTATTTCCTTCATTAAAGCAATATCTTCTCTATATTTATGATAGTGATCACAGGCTATATCTCCAGTATCACCATTTTCTACTTTGCCAGGTGTATGGCTAAATCTATCCCAGATTGATTCTCCCTTACCATCCTCTTGATAAGCTCCTTCAATCTGATAAGAAGCAGTTGCTGCTCCCCAAATAAAGTCTTTAGGAAATAATAATTTTGTCATTTGATTTCACTCCTTTTTATAATTTAAAATTAATTTCTTGATATTTAATTTCTAATACAATAATCAATTACTAAAGTCTTATAATAAATCCCCAACTATCTTTCCCTAAGAAAGTTTCTGAAAAATTACTCAAGATATGCAAGAAAAATATCTAAAAACTATATCGCTTCTTGTCTTCTGCACTAGCTTATCTCAGTCAATTAACACCCTAAGATCTATAAAAATGACGGCTATTAGGTAGTTACAGATACTTATATAAGTTTTCTGGTAATTTAAATTATATCACAGATAATCTTTTTGCTCAATTATTTTCTGAAACAAATTATTTCTTTCGTTATTTTTATTATTTTATTGCATAAGTAATCGAATGATTATTCGAAGTTAGACTTAGCTATTATAGATAAACAACTCTAGAATGTAATTTAAATATCCTAATAATTTAATACCTTTAAGTTCTTAACTAAAAACCTTAAAAGATAACTTTCAGCAACGAA
>NZ_JBSQYM010000170.1:0-5746 GCF_055140805.1 Orenia sp. | reverse complement strand
GTTCTTAACTAAAAACCTTAAAAGATAACTTTCAGCAACGAATCTACCGAATTTACGCGAATAAAACTAAAAGATTAATTAATCTTTTAATCTCTAATTTGTGTTAATTCGCTACTAATCTTTAGCTTTTGATCTTTAGTCTTTTATTACACTTTATATCCATAGATGACGGTTGACAGTGGACAGTTTACAGTAAAAAGACAAAACCCTATACTTTAAGGGCTTTTAGTGCTTTTGAACTTAACTGTCAACCGTCCCTACGAGTCTAAAATATAAGACTCTTCGTGTAAACCACTGTACACTGTTAAATAAGACACGAAAGTGTCGCTTTATCTTTCTATTGTTTCATTTTAAAGTTGGATGACTATATTATAACCATGGTAAAATTTAAATTAAATAAAAATACCCCTTTAGCTTTATTTGCCCTACTGACTATTTGTATTATAATCTTTTTAAATCATAGTCTCTTCTATTCTACTTTATTATCACCTTTGTCCTAAGGGGAACTAGATCATATAACTCCTTTAAATCATCCTTTTTCATCCTGATACATCCTTTTGAGCTCTGTTTAGTAATATCTATTTTAGAGTCAGTAGTTGCATGAATTCCATATCCTCCTCCTTTAGTCCATAAATCAATCCCTATCCAATACTTACCATATATCTCTCTTTGTTCACCACTCAAAATTGCTTTACTTTTAATTCTAAACTCCCCAGCTGGAGTTGGACTTTCCTTTGCTCCTATAGCAATGGGATAACTCTTTATTACCTTGCTATTTCGAACCATATATAATCTATATTGACTTCTATCAACTAAAATTCGACTTGGCTGAAAACTTGTATCTAAACTAGAATTATGCTTTATATTTACTTGTAAGCTCTTCTCAATAATCTTATTAAGTTCACTTTGCATAATCTGAGAGTTGTAATACCATCCACCTGAAAAGTCTAAAGTATTGGTAACTCTATTGCTATTTGATATAGTTTCTACAGGAATATTAATTAGATATTTCCCTACTAAATCTTCTAATTTATCTGGTAACTGATTGTGGTCTTCTAAATATAATAATAGAGCTGTCCTCAACTTATTTAGATTCTTTAACTTAGGAGCTTTATTTAAAACTTTTAAATTATTATATTTGCTATCTTTAAGATACTGGTTGATATTATCATAATCACTCTTATCTGTAATTGGAGCTGAGTTATCTACCCTACCTTCAAATAGATAATCTATAACTATTATAGTTAGTAAGGTGAAAAAAATAATAATTAATAATAACAGTAATATCTTAATTAAATTATTTTTTAAATTCATATTAATTTCACCCCTTTCTTCAATTAAATTAACCTCTATATATTATATGTACCTCTCATTCATTTGGTTAATAATGTAAAAGAATGGGTGACAGACTCCAATCAAGATCAATCAGGTTCAACCTCCAGTATTTTTCCCTCTATCATATTAATCGATCGTAGAGTTGCTATAATCTTAATTTCGATAGTTCTATTCTCAGCAGATTCTAGTCTTACTTTTCTCTCTTGGGGTTTAATTTTATATGACTTTGGTAGGCCACTTCTATAAACTCGAAGTGTCCACTCTCCTGGCACTAAATAATCAAAGTGAAACCTTCCTTCTGCATCAGTTATATAGCGATAGCTTTGCTTTTCATTAACAAGCTCAATCATTATACCTTTAACAAAGTTCCTATCATCTTCCTCAGACCCTTGACCAAAAACTCCACCTGCTTCTAAAGTAGATTCTGTTGCTTTAATCATTTTTAGTCTTCCCTTCAAACTTGCCCCTTTCATAACCCTCAAATTCTGTTCTATCTTCTGACCAGAATCAATCTTTACCTTCCAAGGAAGTCTAGGAATTATTAGGTCATTTGCTCCCAACTTATCTGATTGCACAGTAAGGTAATGGACTCCCGTAGCAACAGCAGGAAATTCAAAGTAACCATCACTTTCTGTCAGTACCGTTAAGCCATCTAATCGTACTAATACATTAGAAATCCCATTTCCACTTTCATCTAGAAGATATCCTGAAAGCTGACCAATATCAGAACGATGTCCTAGCCGTAGATTAAAAGGAATTTTGTAAGCAACATTTACTTTAAAATCTGACTTATCAAGTTTGGGTGACCATCTAACTCTACTTTCAACAGTTAACTTCCATTTATTCAAAGATTTATATTCCCATTCTCCAGATACCAAATATCTTTCACTAAAAATATCTTCTACCTTCATCTTTAAATATAATTTAAGATAATCATTAATCTTATAAGCACGCCGGAAACCAAAACCAAGCTCTTTTTTAGAGTTACTATTTAATGGTACTGCTATCTCTAAATAACGCTCTAAACTATCTTCTTGATATGGAATGTGATAATTCAAATCATAGAGAGCTAATATATCCCTCTCATTATTCCTTCTATCAAAGCTTTCCATAGCTCCTATCCTTTGATAGAGCCAACGCTCTTTACTCAAGTATCTCTTATTTGTAAGATAAATAGACTGGCTATATTGATCAATCTGTTCTAACTCTTCTAAATCTAAGCTATCTGAATAATTATATTTAAGATTCCAATAATTTTTTTCTAAACTCTTAGCCAGAGCTATATTAAAATTTCTATCATGATAAGTAGTTGGACCTGTCTCTTTATATTTGATATAGTCTGTAAAATTGAAATTAAGACGGAGTGGATTAAAAAAATGAATATCACCATGTAGATTAAGCTTTCTTTGATTACTATCTATCCCTCGATAACCTATATCCTTTCTCTGCCATTTAAGATTAGTATATAAAAACTCATTAGAGAGACTAGCTTTCAACCTTGATGCATTAGATGAATCTTCAGCAGATGATTCTAGCTGTCTTCCATGTTCTAAATCAACATCAAAGTTCTTAGTTGGAGAAAGATTACTCCGTAAACTTAAAAGGTCTCCTAATTCTGGTTGAGTTAATAATTGTAATGATAAATTGGAGTTCTGATTGAATTGATAAGCAAGACTTGCTCCCAGCCTATTGTCACCATCACTATTCTTATAACGATTTAGATTCCACTTCCACCTTCTATTCATAGCCTTAAAATCAATCCCAAAACCCTTGTCACCATCTTCTGTAAGGGGAGAAAGATAGAAATTCTGATGCCCAACTGCTATAAAAAAATCAGGATGTATATATTTAATAGATTGGCTTTTTTTATTGATATCTAAGGATATCTTTCCTGAATCTTTATCTGATAACTGCCCACCCCCTATTAATCTTAATTCCATTTGATTTGAATCAAAAGTATCTTCATTACTGAATGTCATCTCTACAGGAAGAGTATGATACAACTCTTCTTTAGAATAAATTACAGAGATAATCTCAACCGAAACCTTAGTAATATCCTTCACCTTAATATCCTCTTTATTTTGAGCAATAAGCTGCAAGCGGTGGATAACTGATGCTGTAATATCTTTAGGAACATCAGCTTTAACCCTGATAATAATAGAATCTCCAGCATCAAGATAAACAGAGTTAGGCTCAATTCTACTGGGAATATTTAGGTTCTCTTTTAGAATTAAGTTAATATCCTGTGGGGTATTACCTGTATTTTGTACTAAAAATTTTGCAGTATAGGGCTGGGCTAAGGTATATTGGGGAGCATTAAGTGGAGTAAGCTTAATTTCTTTTACTATAGGTACTGACACTTTAAATTCAAACTTAGAGAATTGAAGTTGATTCTTTCCTTTTAAAAAAACAGGAATTGAGTAGTCACCTGCCCTAAGCTCAGTAGGAGTTTTAATCGATAATAAGATAACTTTAGAGTCCTTTGGAGCAATTTCAACTGATTCGATTGGTACTAAAAGCTCCCACCTATTGGGAAGCTCTACTTGGGGAAGAAGCGATAATTCTTCTTCTCCTATATTAGTTAATCTAAATAATAAAGTGGCTGGTTCTCCTGGTAAGCTTTCAATAGAAGGAGTTAATACTTTAATTAGCAAGGGGGCTTCTTGGGCTGATACAATTGAAATCATATTAGCCAATATGAACATGATTGAAATTATCAAAATAAATTTATTCTCCATAGGTATAGCCTCCTAATTAAGGCTCAGTTACCTTTAAGGTATATCGAATTCCAAAAATATTGTCATCTTGGTTATCAGCTATTAAAAGCGCCTGATAAGTACCTGCTCTTAGTTTAGCCACTCTAATCTGTTGTCTGATAGAAGTATCTGGATAAATCCGTAACTGCCTCCCCTTAAATCTACCAACTTGACTACCATAATCATCATAGATCTCCATCCACACCACAGGACTTAGCCAATATTCTCCCTTATTTATTAAATCAACTTGAAAGATATATCCATCTCTCTTCTCATCATATCTCAGCTTTGAATTAGTGAAATTTAGTTTATACTTCCCGTCATCACCAAGGTTTGTTACAATCTGTACCCCATAGCGAAAACTCTGTTTTACTCCAATTTTGACATCTTGCTCTTCTTCCATTAAAGAATTAGCAGACCCTGTAGAGTCTCTTATAGGAAGTGGCTCTACCATAATCATACTCCAATAGGTCCCAACAAGGTTCTTATCCTCTGGAATGATTATCCTATAAGGAAGATTGATACTCTCTTTTGGAGGAACACTTACTATTGAGTTATTAATTTCAATCCAGCCAGCATTTGAACGGGCTAAGGTGCCAGCTTTCTCATAAAAAGAATGTCCTTCAGCATCAAAGCGATAATCTGTTTGATAAATACGGACATCTTGGACTTGATCACCATTATTATAAAGTTTCAATAAACCTTGATAGCTTTCTCCTTCTATTACATCAAAACTCTGAGTCATTTGGCTTATCAAGCTTATATTGGCATAGGCTGTTTTAATGCTCAAAGATAAAAATATCATAATAAAAAGTGCTACTATCCATAGATTTCTAAGCAAATTCCAACACAATCTAATTCACATCCTCTCTTTTAAATATCAACCACTGTATAAGTGATTGTAGTACTGTAGATATCAACAGGGATAGCAATAGAGACCCCACTGAGCCTAAGTTGTAAATCAACCCCACTAGGGCTGCCTGATCCTGTGAAAAATTCTGAATCAATTGTTCTAATAGTTAGATAAGTCGTACCACCACTTACTGTTCCTCCACTGCCACTAGAAACTCTTCTAACTTCCAAACTAAAATTACTAGACCAGATTGTATCACTTCGTTTAACATCAACTCGCCAATTACTACTACCATTGCTAAGGGTTAAAGAGATATCTCCCCCACTATTTTGATAAGTACTTAGCAAATCACTTCCTGCACCATCGATTAAGTCATTAGCATTAATTGTTTCTGACCAGCTACCAGATACACTGATATCTGTTGCCTCAGTTCTTTGAGGATAAACAAGAACTAAAAAAGTTATAATTAATAGAGCAAATATTAAATATTTTCCAAAGAAATTATTCTTCATGAAACTCCTCCTATCCTAATTAACAATCTTTCTTAAGAACAGAGTCTGAACTATTTATTATAAATGCATTTCATATCAATGCTTTGTGCTAATAAGAATAAATAATATAATAGACCAGTAACAAGTAACGAGAAGATCTCTTTGCTCATTACCCGTCACTTGTTATTGGTTACTAAAGTATTTCAATACAACTATATATACGGCGAAAAAGAATCATTAGCCACAGTGTTTTAACCTGTGGCGATATTATGAGTCCTACAGAAGCTACGGGTTAAAACCCATAGCTAATT
>NZ_JBSQYM010000169.1:0-5759 GCF_055140805.1 Orenia sp. | reverse complement strand
AAGATGCTTTAGTCCTCTCTCCTAAGGTAGGAGAGAGTTAGAGTGAGGTATGAAAGGTTTTGATTTATTTCATTTTAGACTTGGATATCTATATAGATATCCAACTTTAGAATAAAATTAAAATTATAGTAAAGTTGAATGATAGTAGATAGGAAAAATTTGTTTGGGTATTTTTCCATCACAAAGAGTTCAAAGAACTCGTAGGACGAGTAACGAGTGATGAGTAATGAGCTAAAATCAAAAACATAAAAATACTATAAATTGCTTTTTAGAGTTGTTTATCTATAACTAGTATATGATTTATCTATTCACCTTCACTCTCCACTTGTTATCTTTTATATTTATTATATTTCCTCTGCTTATAACAATAAGCATCAAAGGGATACCATAATAAGTTAAAGAACATATGTGCTATCATAACTGCCATCAGCCCTCTCCACCAGAACAATATTCCAAAAATTAAAGATACAACAATATTATAAAAAGAAACTACCCCTATTAAAGCTTTAGTCAGCTTACAACCTTCTTTAAAATATACTAATAAATCTTTCAACCCTGCTATAATTGCCAAAATCATTATAGAAATCAAGACTATATAAATATCTATCCTTCCTAAATAAATATTAACTCCCCAAATAATTGAACTTAATAACCCCCATCTCATTATTATCTCTGCTATCATACCATCATAAATTATCCTTCCAGATAAATATCTCTTCATTCTCAAGTCTTCCATAATAGCTATACTCTCTTTATTAACCTTTAACCTAAAAAATATATAATAAAAATAAATAAAAATTACTGCTCCTATAACCCCAAAGAAACAAGCATAAAACAACTCTATTTTTAATGATTCCCATAAATTTTCTTGCTTTACTATTGCTATAAAGATTGGTGCATTTGATTCAATAATAGGATTCAACAATACACCTATTGCTGTAAAGATGCTAACTATAAGTAGATTATTGAGAATAGAATATATAGTTGAAAAGAAATTAATTAGAAACCTCTTTAGCCAAGGGGCTTGCTTATCTACTAGCTCTCTTCTTAAAAATAATGGTGTATTAATAAAAACTCCTGGAATAGACACAACTAAAATACTCAAAAACAGATACCAATTAAACATAACCTTCTCCTTTCAACTAAAATGGTTCGAATTTATAAATGAAATCATAGGTAATTATAAAATCATAGCGTTACTATTCATATATACTTAAAAGAATAAAATATTAAAACTAAATATAAATATTTCTAAAATAAAAATCACCTTATCGCTTAAGTATCCTAACAATCAACTTTAACATCTTCTTCTAGTAGAAAAAATAGAGTAATATAGAGATAATATGACACTTTCGTATCAGGAATCGGGAATCTGGAATCAGTCTGTTTCACTGATAACTGGTTCTTGACTCCTGATTCCTAAAAGTGTTGCAATATCCCCATAAATGTACATTATTCATATTAAAATTTAATTATCATAACTTATCACTTCATAAACCTTCTACTTCATTCTTTTTATTTTCAATACATATACTATTATAATGGCAAGTAAGAAAGGTGGTGAAAACTATGTATCATGAGCCCTATTACTTGAATAACCAAGAAGAAAGCAAAGCATATATTAGAATTCTTCATGCTTCTGTTAATGCTCCTGCTGTAGATATTTATGCTAATAATGACTTAATTGCAGAAAATCTAAAGTATGGAGAATTTACTGACTATATATCGGTAATGACAGGTCGCTATAATATCAAAGTATATCCTGCTAATAAGACTAAAAATCCTCTTATAGATACTTCTTTTAATGTCATATCTAATACTATTACCACTATAGCTGCTATAGGGGAGTTCCCTGATATCAGTTTACTTCCAATTGAAGATCCACGTATCCCAATTCGCCCTAACAGAGCATATGTTAGAGTAGCCCATCTATCTCCTAATGCCCCTAATTTAAACCTTAGTCAAGAAGATGGTATACTCTTATTTAAAAATATAGCTTATAAAGAGGTAAGTGATTATCTATCTTTAAGACCAATAACTTATAACTTCAAAATAAAACCAATAGGAAGTGATAAGACTCTATTATATGTCCCTAATGCAAGATTAACAAGAGATAGATTCTATACCCTTTATATTATTGGCTTGGTCGGAGCTAATCCACCATTGCAGATGTTAATTCCTTTAGATGGAAATTCCTATTTAAGATTTTAAATTTTAATTATTTTAATATAAAAAGAGGCAACAAACTGAGCATTAAATCTCAATTTGTTGCCTCTTAAGTTCTATTTCTCTAAATATGCTCCTACAATCTCTCCAAAATAGAGAGTATGATAATCTTTTTGAGGATACCATTTCTTATCATACTCAACGTCTAATTCATCGGGACTCATCTTCTGCTTAAACTTAATCTTACATTCATAATGGAGATTGCATCCTTTAATAATTGGAGTATCAACCTGTTGACCTGCTTGAATTGATAGATCACATTCACTAAATTTGTCATAATTCTTCCCTGACTTAGTACCACAGAACTTTAATGCCTCTTTTAACTGCCCCTCTAATGGGATACTAACAGTAAATTCATCACTCTGCTCTATCAGTTTATATGTATAACGAGAATCCCTAACCATTACCATAAAAACAGGCTTCCCCCAACTATAACCAATACTTCCCCAACCAATAGTCATAGTATTGACCTTAGTACCTGCTTTAACTGTTAAAAAAGCACCTTTAGCTAAAGCTTGAGTAGCCTCTTGCATATAAGCATCATAAGCAATCTTCTTCAGAGTAATCCCTCCTATTTATATTTTATATTAATATATATTCTTTAGAAATAAGCTTATTCTCCCAGCTCTGATAACTGCTTACCACCAACACCAATATTGTCAGCTGCATTCTCTTTAATTAAGATAGAAAAAGCTTGCTCTGGTATATTAGTGACCTCACTTGCCGTTTTAGTAAATTTGGCTATCAACTCAGCCTTCTGCTCTTTAGTTAACTTTGGTCCTTCCATAGTGATAATTGGCATATAAGATCATCCTCTCTTTTTTATTTTAGTATATCAAATTATTTACTATTAACAAAATAAAATAATTAGTTAAGTTTAAAGTCTCTTTTATACTCAATTATTCATCATACGCAAATTTTTGACCAAAATTCTAACTACTGCATAGGCTGGAACTGCAAATAATGCTCCTACTACTCCAAATAATAAAATAGAGCTTAGCACTACAAATAAAACTATTAAAGGATGAATATTCAACTTCTCTCCTTGAATAAGAGGTCTGATCAGATTTCCTTCTAAATACTGACCGATTGCTAGTACAATAAATACCTTAGCTACCATTAACCAATTACTTGTTATAGCTATAAATAAAGCCGGTAGAATCCCTAAGCTAGGACCTAAAATTGGAATCAAAGAGGTAATCATAGCAATTAAAGCTAAAGCAAAGGAATTTGGTAGCCCAATGATTAAAAACCCAATAAACATAGCTACTCCCAATAGTAAAGCTACCAATAATTGAGAGCTAATATATGCTTCTAAGACCTGATCAATCTCCTGCAAAATCTTCTCTACTCTGCTTTCGTCTTTCTTAGGAAAGAAGGAGATAATTGCTTGGCTAATCTTAGTATCATCCTTCAAAAAGTAGAATACAACAAAAGGGATTAAGACTATAATTGTCCCAAAGTTAGTCAATGATGAGAAAGTCCCCATTAGATTATAATTGCTGAGCTTATCCAAAGCCCCTTGAATAAAATCTACAGCTCTACTTTGAAGCTTAAAATTAGCCAAAAAGTCAAGCTTACCATTACCAAATTCAATAACTTTATTGATACTAACTTTAATACTCTCATAATTTAGAGAAAAATACTTAATCAATTCTCTAATTTCACCATAGATGATACTACCTCCAAAATAAATAATAAAGATAATCAAGGCGATAACCAATAAAAAGGTAATTAAAATAGCCAGCGGCTTATACTTTACCCTAATAGCTAAAAATCTAACTATAGGTCTTAAAAGATAATAAAGAAATCCTCCTAACAATAAGGGAAATAAGACAAGAGATAAAACCTTTAATATAGGATCAACTATATAAGGTATTTGTCCTGCTAAAAAGATAATTAACAAGATTAAAATTATTTTAATGGCTACTTTAAAAAATCTATCCTTAAACAAGTTAAACACACCTCCCATGAAATATTAAATCTCTCTAACCATAAAGCTCTGGATTTATCAGTCACATATACCAATATACTCTCTAATTCTAGAAGAAACATCAAATCCTTTTTACACCCTTCTCCTTATTGCAAGAGAGTGAACCAATGCAACTAAAGAGAAGTTACTACTATTATATCAATTTATTTACTATTATTAAAATAGATTCACCCCGGAAGTAATAAAATTAGAGATTCATGAATCTAGAATAAAATTTAACTATTTGGTTCTAGTTTACACGCAAAGTTGTTTTTTTAACTCATAGGAGGTAGATAGTTGGAGTTCTAAGCTATACCAAAAGGCTCTCAATTAAGGATCACACCTTAGTTAAGAACCTCTTTATCTAAGTTATTATGATTGAAGCTATACTTTATCACACTAGATGATATAAATACTTAAAAGACCAGAATCTATAGATTCTGGTCTTAAATATCATTACTCAACCCTAGTTTTCAACTTTAACTAATCTTACATCATCAATATAGAACGTTAACATCGGTACATTGTCATAATCTGGAATCTTCCCTAAATTAAACCCAATAGTATAATCTTGTTCAGTATCAGCCTCAACATTAAATTCAAATTCAAATTCTTTCCAGTCATCCCTACCCATATACTCGGTTCTTTCTCCTTTATAGGAATTATCAGAAGTATCCATAGCATATGCCTGAATAACTCTTCTTTTTACTGTACTGTAATCTTTTAATTTTGCCTTAAAGGAACATATATAAGTCCCAGCTGCCAATTTAACATTTTGCTTAAGCTGAAGGTGGTTAGGTTCACCTCCTGTACTGACAGTTTCAACCTCCATTACATTACTACTTAGAGAATCAAAATGCTTTACGTTAAAGTATGCATTAGCTCTATGAGGTTCCTTATATATCTCCCAAGGAGCATAAAGGTCGCCTTCACCTGTTTCAAAGCTACCATTAGTAAGTAGATTTATTTTCTCTGGTGTATCACTATCTGGTGTTCCATCATCTGTTGTCCCGTCATCTGCTAATTCTGGCATTGGGATAGTGATAGTAACATCATCTTTATCAATGCTCTCTTCTGTATCTACAGGCTCATAACCTTCAGCAGTCACCTTTACTGTATAATTTTTCTTTTCCAAATCGTCAAATATAACTAAACCTCCTGAATCAGTAGTCTTAGTATCAACATCAACTACTTCTACTCTAGCATCCTTTATAGGAGCCTCTGTCTTATCAGTAATTTTAAATCTTACAGTAGCTGTAGTTGATGTATTATTATCATCATCATCACTATCACCACTACAACCCACCAATGCTAATAAACCAATTAATAAAATTGCTAAAACAGTAAACTTCTTCATACTCTTAAACATAATATTTCCTCCCTTAAATTTAATTTTATATAATTTGCTATAAAAGCATATTATAATCCTGAAATACTTACAATAGTCACTTAAACAAATATTATTATATAGATTGAATTAAATAATTTCATTAATTAAAAATCAATAATTCAACTTATTTAGCAACGAATATAGCGAATTTAAAACAAAGAAAATTCTAAA
>NZ_JBSQYM010000168.1:0-5731 GCF_055140805.1 Orenia sp. | reverse complement strand
GGAGATGTGTATAAGAGACAGATCAAATTTAACTTATTTTTAACATATTGTTAATTTATATTGATAGAAGATTTATGATAATATATAGTTAATCATATATATGTGAACTACCTCTACCTACTATGTTGAGGTAGAAGGCTTCTTAGGCAATAGGTACTTTTACTAGCCACCTAGATTTACTAAGCTAACCCCCGTGAACCACAGGTTTTTCCGATTAAGGATGAGTCTTATACCTTGAATATTTTACGTAGCAGAGGGGCTTTATTTTCGCTACTAATTCCTGCTACAACTCCATATATTCAGTTTTAGATTGCCTTAATTGCTAATAGTTTATCATAAATTAAGAGTAATATCTATGGTTGTTATTAACAAAAAAAGGAATTTTAGATGAAGGTGTTTAACCCTCTCTAAAATATGCTATCCATCTCCCACCTAAAGAGGATGGGAGAATTCCGCATACTTCTGTTAAATAAAAGAATTCTATGAGCCAAAATTAGAAAAAAAGGAATTCCGACAGGAAAACTAGAATTATTATATTAAGGTTTATTTATTGACAATCTAGAAGCTAGGCTAAAGGGATTTATAAAGAAAGTTTATAACTTGTTTTGATATAAATTAATTTTGGGGGTATGATCCAATACCGGATTGAACTTTAGAAGTAACAGTTTAAACAGTTAAGATACAGTATCATTTAAAAATTTAAAGAGGTGATTATAAATGGAAATAAAGGTTAATAATCAAGATGATATAAAGGTTATTAAGCTTATAGGTGATTTTGATGGAAGCTCTGCTAATAAAGTTGAGGATAATATTATGCCTTATATTGAAAATCATAGCAGATTAATTTTTGATATGGGTGAATGTGAATATGTATCCAGTGCTGGATTAAGAGTTCTTTTAATAATTGCTAAAAAATTAAAGTCAGTAGAGGGCTTTGGTGTGCTTTCTAATTTATCAGAAGAAGTACAGGATGTTATGGAGATAACAGGGTTTAGCCATATACTAAATAGTTATGATACAGTTAATGAAGCAATAAATTATATGAAAAAAGGGGAGTAAAGATATGTTACGTGTAGATACTTATCCTACCCATGAACATAATGGAATTAAGATTCGGCGTGGTAAAGCATTACCCTTTGGAGCAACCATAGTTCCAGGAGGAGTAAATTTTTCAGTATTTTCAAAGCATGCTACTTCATGTGAATTGGTTCTTTTTAAGAAGCATGAAAAGAATCCTTTTGCCATTATCCCATTTCCTGATGAATTTAGAATAGGAAATGTCTTTACTATGATGGTCTTTGATATAGATTATGAAAATATAGAGTATGGTTATAGAATGGATGGACCTTATAACCCTCGTGAAGGATTCTGGTTTGATAAAGAAGAGATATTACTTGATCCTTATGCTAAAGCAATAGGTGGTAGAGAAGTTTGGGGAAGAGAGCCTGATTGGAATGATAAATTTCAACATCGTTCGAGAATAATTTTTGATGACTTTGATTGGCAAGGAGATAGACCTTTAGAGATAGATATGAAGGATTTAGTAATTTATGAAGCACATGTTAGAGGATTGACTAAACATCCTTCTTCAGATGTTAAGTATCCTGGCACTTTTACAGCAATTAGGGATAAAATTCCTTATTTAAAGAAGCTAGGGATAAACTGTATAGAGTTATTGCCTGTCTTTGAATTCGATGAATTTGAACATTCTAAAATTTCAAAGGTAACAGGAGAACGGTTAATGAATTACTGGGGATATAGTGCTGTCGGGTTCTTTGCCCCAAAAGCAGGTTATGCTGCTACAGGAAAGTTTGGTATGGAGGTTGATGAGCTGAAGAATCTAGTTAAAGAGCTACATAAAAATGGTATTGAGGTTATTTTGGATGTAGTCTTTAATCATACAGCAGAAGGAAATGAAAAGGGGCCTTATATCTCTTATCGAGGAATAGATAATAAGACATATTACCTATTGACCCCAGAAGGATATTATTATAACTTTAGTGGCTGTGGAAATACTCTAAATTGTAATAATCCTATAGTTAGAAACATGATACTTGATTGTTTAAGATATTGGGCAGCAGAATACCATATAGATGGATTTAGATTTGATTTAGCTTCTATTCTATCTCGAGATCAAAAGGGAGCACCAATGGTCAATCCACCTTTATTGGAAGCGCTAGCCCATGATCCTGTGTTAGGAAAGTGTAAATTGATAGCAGAAGCTTGGGATGCTGGTGGCTTATATCAGGTAGGTTCATTCCCTGCATGGGGGCGCTGGGCAGAATGGAATGGTCAATATAGAGATGATCTTAGAAGATTTTTAAAAGGAAATGGTGATATGGTTGGTAGGATAGTGCAAAGAATTCAAGGTTCACCTGATCTTTATAGTGATAGAGGTCCTACTGCATCAATTAACTTTATCACCTGCCATGATGGATTTACTCTAATGGACTTATTCTCTTATAATAGAAAGCATAATGATGCTAATGGAGAAAGTAATCGAGATGGTGCTGATGAGAATTATAGTTGGAACTTTGGACATGAGGGTCCAACTGATGATTATGGTATCAATAGAGAGCGGATAAAACAGGTAAAGAATGCTATTACAATTCTGTTATTAAGTCGTGGAGTTCCTATGATTTTAGCAGGAGATGAGTTTGGAAATACTCAATTTGGTAATAACAATGCTTATTGCCAGGATAACGAAATCTCTTGGTTGAATTGGAACTTATTAGAGAGTAATCGAGAAATCTTTGATTACTTCAAAAAGATGATAGAATTGAGAAAAAAACATCCAGTCTTGAGAGCAGAACAGTTTAAAACTGCCTATAACTCTAGTGGATATCCTGAGGTTTCTTGGCATGGTCAAGAGGCTTGGAACTTTGATTTTGGAGCATCTACTTTGACTGTAGCAGTTATGTTTGCAGGTGGAGCTGAAGACTATGGAACAGAAGATGATCAATTTATTTATGCTGCTATAAATATGCATTGGGAGCTACATGGTTTTGAGTTACCAGAGCTACCAGAAGGTAAAAGCTGGTATGTGATTTCTAATACTGGAATGATTCCCCCTCAAGATATGTGGGATGAAAATAATTATAAGAAGCTAGCAGATCAAAGTGAGGTATTAGTTGGAGCTAGATCAATTATATTGCTGACTGCTAAATAAGTGTCTAATATCTTAGCCGAAAGGGGTCTAGATATGAATTCTAAATTAGAATTCAATTTAAAAGAATATAATGGTGTACTTGAGGTTTTCTTAGCTGGGGACTTGGATTCCTCTAGTTCACCTAAGTTATTAAAAGAGTTAGATTACAATGTTAAAGAATCGATTAATAGAGTAATTTTTTTAATGGATAAATTAGAATATATCTCTATTAAGGGTATTAGAACAATATTTTTTGTTAAAGAAAGAGTAGCAGATAGCTCAGATGTGGTCTTAGTTGGGGCACAGAATAATATTTTAGATATTCTAAAGTTGAGTGAGTTAGATGACTTTTTTGTTATTAAAGAGAGTGAAGAACAATATAATTAATTAAGCTTATATGATTTTTCTTTGGCTCTAATATTTAAAAGGGATGATTAATGTGACAAGCCTGAAAGTACCTGCAACTATGAAAAATCTTGATTCTATGATTAATTATGTTTTAGATAAAGTAAAGAAATTTGATTTATATGATAAGAAGTTATTATATAAATTACGACTTGTCTGTGAAGAGGTCTTAGTTAATATTATTAATTATGCCTATCAGGATTTTGATAGGGTTGGTTATATAGAGATAATTTGTAATATTTATAATCAAGATAAGAAGATAATCTTGAAATTTATTGATGAAGGCATTGCCTTTAATATACTTGAATATGAAGACCCTGATTTGACCCTTCCTTTATCGGAGAGAAAAGCAGGGGGTCTAGGAATCTATATAATAAAAACTATAATGGATAATATTGAGTATTACCGAAAAGATGGGAAGAATATTCTGATCTTGACAAAATCAATTGCTAATTTTATGGAGTAGATATATAGGTATGTGAATTCAAAATGAAACTTAATGGATATATTGGGACTGTTTTAGGAATCAGTTATAAAGACTGGTTCCAGATTCCTGATTACCGACACGAAAGTGTCGCTATATATCCATTAAATTACACTTCAGACTTGGAGATCTATATAGATTGCATTAAAGTTTTTCATATTAAATTAATATAAAAAGAAAGTTTAGATGCAGATTTACGCAGAGAAAAATGGATTAAAGAATAAAAATTATTAAGATTTTTATCTTTTTTATGAAGATTATTAATTTAACTTATTATAATGATTTAACTTTTTTAGTTAAGACCTTCAAATTTGGAGTTATAGGTAAATGTGGGTTTATAATTTCTATTGATAAACTCACTAGGAGGTGTAGATATTGGTGCTAAATAATAATGATCTATTATTTGATTTTGAAGATGATAAAGGCACTTCTGACGATAAACTCTTATTTGAATCGGAAGAGAGTGATGAGATGAGATATACTTTCCAAGATGGAGAGGAATATGTAGAAAATGAATTACCTCCTTGGAAGATATTGATTGTAGATGATGAGCAAGAAGTCCATAAGATAACTCGCATTGTACTAGATGACTTTACTTTTGAAGGAAGAGATATGAGTTTTATCAATGCTTATTCAGCAGTAGAGGCAAAGAAGTTGCTAAGTAAGCATTCTGATATAGCAGTTGTTTTATTAGATGTTGTGATGGAGAGTGATGATTCTGGTCTAGAGGTAGTTAAATATATTAGAGAAGAACTTCAAAATAAGTTGGTTCAAATTATATTAAGAACAGGACAACCTGGACAGGCTCCAGAGAGAAATGTGATTAAGGAGTATGACATTAATGATTATAAAGAGAAGACGGAGCTGACTTCTAAGAAGTTATATACTACTATAATGACTTCATTACGCTCTTACCAGAATCTAAAGAAGTTAGAAGAGACATCAGCAGCTAAAGAGAAGATAGAGAGTGAATTGCAGGTAGCCAGTAAGATTCAAGCCAGTATGCTCCCAAGAATCTTTCCTCCTTTTCCTGATAGAAATGAGTTTGAAATATTTGCTAGTATGGAACCAGCTCGGAATGTAGGAGGAGATTTCTATGATTTCTTCTTTATTAATGATAATAAGTTCTGCTTTGTTATTGGTGATGTTGCAGGAAATGGGGTACCTGCTGCACTCTTTATGGTAATAACTAAAACTTTAATTAAGAATGAAGCTTTAAGAAATATTTCAGCTAAAGAGATATTATATAATGTCAATAATGCTCTTTGCAAAGATAATGATGAATATATCTTTGTAACTGCATTTATAGGTATCTTGGATTTGAAGACAGGAAAGCTTGAATTTGCCAATGCTGGGCACAATTCACCTTTAATTTGCCGGGCAGAAAGTGGGGAGTGTAATTATATCAAATCTAATAATACCTTTATCCTTGGGATAACAGAAGAATTTGAATATCAGAAGGGTAACTTAAGTCTTGACCCTGATGATGTTATTTTCTTATATACCGATGGTGTTACTGAATCAAGAAATGATGATAAAGAACAATATGGAAATGCTAGACTGCAGAAGGTCGTTTCAGAAATAGAGGATAAAGATGTATATAATATTGAACAGGTAGTTAAAAATGACCTTAGTAGATTTACTAAAGAAGCCTATCTGTTTGATGATGTTACTATGCTGTCTCTTATACACAT
>NZ_JBSQYM010000167.1:0-5923 GCF_055140805.1 Orenia sp. | reverse complement strand
TTTTTATAATGGTAAATTTACTAGCCACAGGTTTCAACCTGTGGTGATGATGACATGTTACACTACGGGTTAAAACCCGTAGCTAAAACTTAAAGTGTCCTAATATCTCCATAAATATTGTCAGATTGAAATTTAACCAGTACAACTCATTATATAACAAAATAATTAAATTCACTTACAAAAGATCAATAACAACTTTAAAATTAATAGCCCAATCTTTAGGATTCTCTTCAAAGTGACTATCTTTAGGTCCTAAGAAGTTAATAATTTCAATAGACGGTGTAAACTTATCTCTACCAGTATAATCTAACTCAAAGCTTCTACATTGACCAGAGTCACTGAGATTATACACTTCCTCTAATTCCCATGACCAATCTGCGAAAGAATCACCTTGATTTCCTATTACACAGATCAAATAGTCATCCTCTTTTCGATAGTACTCTAAAGTAATTACCTTACTTCCCTCAGTGATATATTCTCCTCCTAAGAGATAATAGCTAAACTCCTCTCTTTCACTTCTCCAATAACGTAAATTATACTCTCCCCGCATCGTCAAGCCATTAAGAAAATCCTTAGAGTAATTTACCCCTAAATTAATTCCATCTTCTTTCCTTAAAGTATTGGCTTTCTTTAAAGGATGATATAATTCTTCTAATTGACTATCATCCTGTTGATAGGAGAGAATAATAGTATAATCACTACTTTCTAGTAATGAATTAAACTTTATCCAACTACAGTAGAATCTCTTATTATCACTATCTAGACTAGCACCTACTTTGAAGGTAGAGTAATCAACCATCAAACTTAGTTCACTGCCTATATAATTTTCGTCACTATTTAGAGGATAGGTTGGGGAATAATCAAAGCCTTTGCCCCAAGTCCAGTCCCTTTTACCAATCTCTAAGATACTATGAGCAATCATCCCACTGATAGTAGCCTCTTCTATATCCAAGGAGCTATCCTCAGTTTCCCCCTCTAAAATAATATTATATTGATAAAGCTTATATATCCCAGAAAGGCTAAGTTCCAAGGTACTCTCTATATCACTCTCTAAATCATCGATAACTGCTTTAGGCAAACTATCATCATCGATATGGGAGTAATTAAATTCAGTAGTTAATTTACTGTCTATTTCAATGGCTCTAACATTATCTATAACTGATAGGTTGAAGATAAATATAAATAATAAGATCAATAAGAGTCTTTTATTAAGCACCTTAACCCTCCTCTAATCTCTGATAAGTAGATTAAATTTGCCCATCATTAATGGTTGAAAGGCCTTAGCAGATAGTTTCTTATTCTCTATATCGATATATTTCAATTCTGTAATTCTATCTTGATTCTGCAAGAGATTTTTAATTACTATATCAGCAAGTTCATGCTCTCCTATCTTTCTATAATTCTTATAGGTTAATTCTTTAAGTGGAATTCCGGTTATTGCTTTCAAAATAACTTTTTTTATATAACATCCTCCTTTACTAATAGTCAATTTAGCTTGCTGATAAGACGTCTGGCTATCTTTAGCTACTAATTCAAAGATATAATTATCTTCTGTTTCACTATATTCTTTAATCTGATAATCATTATAATAATCAATTCCTACAGTCTCTCCAACCCCAGCATCACCAAATAGCTTCTGACTTCCTGATACTCTGATAGGACGGTGTAAGCCTTTCTTATACATCCAAGTATTAGTCCTAATAACTAAAAATTTATTATCAGTTAATCTTTTAGGGGCTCTAAAAGTTACCATCTGCCGTTCTCCACCATTATAGATATAAACCTTCAAGCTAGAGCTATCTCTCTTATCACCTTCACTTACTATACATTCCATCTCAAGCAGATAAGAATCTTGATTTAAATTCTGTTTTTGAAAAGCTAATTTGATTATATCTTTAGGCTCTTTGGCATAAATAAGATTGGTGCTGGACATCAAAATAATTAAAGCTAAAAGTAAGATTAAACTTTTATTTATAGATTTCATTAAATACACCTCAACTTCAATTGTTTTTGATTGCTAATCATAGCTTTTCAAAAGTTCTAATCATATGCTCTCTCATATTCTTTTGAATCTCTCTTCTAATAAAAGGGATCTTGTAAAAGAAATTAGCAAATAAATTTATAAACCTTTTCTTCCAATTTTTTTGAGGAAAATCATATAATTTATTCTTCTTATAATAGATATGGTCTGCTCTGAAAGGAAAACGAAGCTCTCCCCAGATCTCATCTCTAAAGATCTTATATGCACTGACACCTCTACAGGTCATTGGTGCTATAACATTCTGCCTTGAAAATTTTACAAGCCTTTCTGCTGTACTAGATAATAATTCATCAATTACTCCCACATCATTATATTCATCACTTATAATATCTACCAGATTGGCTTGATCAAACTCAGTAGAGGTTCTAATTATCTCATCTATATTATTATTTTGACTGATTACTCCTGAGATGAGATAGGCAACCTGCTTTCCAACAAGCTGAGGTTGATGAGTTTGAAAGAAACGCCTATCTATAAACCTTTTAAATAAGGCACTAAGGTATCTATCTTTAATAGTAACCGCAAACACAATAATATCTGCTTGCTGAATCTTATCCTCATATATCTCTCTAATAGCATCCTGATTATCATAAGCACAATTATTATCATAAGCACATTTTAAACAACCAAGACATCCTCCTTTAATCTCCTCTTTTGAAAGGTCAATTAATTCAGGACTTTGAGTAAAGAGAGATTTGAATCTATCCACCATTCTACCAAGGTTAGTATCAGAATCATAATAGTCACAGATTACCAGTACCTTCTCTGTTCTATTAGCAACTTTTTGCTGGTCAATAGGTGAAGTAGGATTATATTCTAAAACTTTCTTATCTATTCTTGAAAACCTCTTGCTAGTTCTTCTGTTATTAGAGACGGTATTCACTATCTCCTTAAAGAAAGAGTTTAGTTTCTCTCTATTATCTTCTGCTAACAAGTCATACATTTTAGCAGAGAAAGAGCTAATAAAGTTCATCTCTAAATCTTCAGATATAGCCTGAATATAGTTATGGGCAGTATGATCGAAAAAGTTAACTGATGTACTTAGTGATGCAGAGTACTTTCCTTTAAAATCTTTAGCATAAGCAGATTCAAAGATCAGCTCGATAAATCTCTTATACTCTGAATGAACTAGGTACACATAAAGAGGAAAAGCCCAGAATACTAAATCACATTCAAGTATTGATTGCATTAAAGTATCGAATTCTTCTTTTGAGTCTTCAAGCTTTACTATTTGATTAGATACATTGAAGTACTTAAATTGGTGATCGCTAAAGTTCTCCTCTAAATATTTGACATATTGCATAGTAACACTTGTCTGCCCCTTAGGACTTCCATTCAATATAGCAATTTTCATAAAAACACCTCGCTTTTATAATCATTTAATCTTTTATTTAACTGTCAACTGTACACTATACACTGTCAACTATTGATATAAAGCATAGCTTTATATCAATTAAACGTGTCTCAGCATCTCAACTACCTTCAGGCGTGATGCTTTTAATGCAGGATATAATGCCGATAAAGTAGTCACCATAATTACGATTAAAAAAGGGATAATTCCGTTATTTAAAGCTAACTTGATATAGAGAGGAACCTCACCACTACTAGGTGGAGTATAGGTTATATTTAAATTATTAATAATTACACCTGTTCCCCAACCACAAGCAACTCCTATAATTCCACCTATAATTCCCAAAATTAAAGCCTCCTCAATTAATTGGACAAATACTTGACTTCTTCTCGTGCCAATCGCTCTAATTGTCCCGATTTCACCCATTCTTTCAAAAAAGGACATCGACATAATCTCTAAGATGCTCATAAAGATTAAAATAAAGACTAAAATTGATAAGAAGAAGAAGGCTGTATCATACAATCCTTTAACCTGATGATAAAAATTAGCTAAATCTCGCCAACTTCTAAGTTCCACCGCTAAGCCCTCTCTTTTAAACTCTCCTTCCAACTCTTGAATAAGACTCTCAGTTAAGTCAGTATCACTTAGCGTTACTTTGAAATTATCTACTCCATCAGTATTTAGCATAGTCTGAGCAAAGCTAAGGGGCATCATGATATAATGGCTATCGGCATCATCATTTCCGACAGAGAAGGAGCCACTTAACTGTAAACTACCTGCATTGTAGGCTCCATCAATAGTAGTAGCCATAATAGAGACCCAATCATCAACTTTAAGATGGAGCTTCTTTCTTACCCCTTCACCTACTATTACTTTAGTCTCATCTCCAGCAAATAATTTAGTTCCACTTTTGATTTCAAGGTTCTGTCCATCATCAGTCTCTATTCCCATTCCCGAAACGATAGTACTCCTATCTTCTGTTCCTAAAATCCCTGCTATCTCTAGTGTATTTGTATAGTCTATAACCTCTTCTTTAGCATCAAGTACCTTTGCAATCTTATTGATATCTTGACTACTTAAGATTTTTCTCTCTTCACTTCCCTCATCCCAAAAGCCTTCTTTAGCAATCTGCAAATGGCTATATTGATTAATTGCCATCAACTCTAAACCATCATAGGTTGCTGAAAAATATCCTTTCAATAAGAATAATACTGCTACACTGATAAGAATCAATACTAAACTCAATAAGGAGCGTCGCTTATTTCTTAAGATATTACGCCAGGCTATTTTAAGCATTAGAGTTGACCTCCTTTATCTTCAAACTACCATCTTGAATCTCAATCAGCTTTTGCGCATATTTATTGACAAATAAGTCATGGGTTACAATCACAAAAGCAACATTATATTCTCTATTTAAATTTAACATTAGCTCAATTATCTTCTCTCCGGTTTTGGTATCGAGATTTCCTGTTGGCTCATCAGCCAGAACTATTTCTGGATCAGTAACTAAAGCCCTAGCAATAGCCACTCTCTGCTTCTGTCCACCAGATAATTGATTAGGTAAACGTTGAGCCATTTTAGAAAGTCCCACTTGTTCTAGAATTCTATCAACCATTCTCTTTCTTTCTGACTTACTAACCTTCTGTAAGAGCAGGGGATACTCTACATTTTCCCATGCTGTCAGAACTGGAATCAACTCAAAGTATTGAAATACTAACCCAATCTTATCCCTCCTCAGCTCTGTCCGTTCTCTATCACTTAATGAACTTAGAGAAATATTATTAATCTGGATATCTCCTAAGCTAGCTTCATCAATACCAGCTAACAAATTAAGCAGAGTAGATTTACCGCTACCTGAAGGTCCATTTACTACAATAAAATCACCTTTATCAATAGTTAAGTTTATATTCTTTAAAGCCTGAACCTCTTCAACTTGACTAGAGTAGGTCTTACTTAGATTTTCTAGCTTAATAATAGCCAATTTAACTCCCCCTTGAAATCATCTCTTAATTATATTATATGTACTAGCTCTCTTTACCACATCTACTAAAGGTTCCATTTCTATCAGACAAGAAGTAGGAAGAAATATCATACCATTGGAGTATAGAATTATCTGTTATGTTCAACAGATAATTCATACACGAAGAGTTATTTATAACTCGGAGGGGACTTGACTTACAACAAAACATCAAAAATTAGAGTCTCATTAAAAATATGCTAATTATCTAACTTAGATAGAATTATCTGTCATGTTCAGCAGGCTAGTCATCACGGAGAGTTATTTATAACTCAGAAGGAGCTTAACTTAGATTAACTTGGATTAACAGATATATTTAGAGTCATACTAAAGATTGAAAACTTATAAATCTATCTAGTATAATCATTCAAGTTTATATGTTTTCATATAGAGATAATGAAACACTTTTACTTCATAAGTTCAAAATCACTAAACCTCTTAAAGTATAAGGTTTTATCTTTTTACTGTAAACTGTCCACTGTCAACCGTCAACTCTAAGGAAGTATCGCAATAT
>NZ_JBSQYM010000166.1:0-10335 GCF_055140805.1 Orenia sp. | reverse complement strand
TTTACTAGCCACAGGTTTCAACCTGTGGTGATGGTGATATGTTACACTACGGGTTAAAACCCGTAGCTAAAACTTAAAGTGTCGCAATATCCCCATTAACAGACATTAAAATTAAAAAAATAATATAAAAAAGGTTCACCACAGTCGGTGAACCCTTAGATAATTCTATTTATATTAATGTATATTAGTATCTAGTGCTGAAGTCTGCTTGAACAACGCTATTACCTTCTTGCTATCCATCTTTTTGATGGCTTTCTTGGCTAATCGATGAAATTCAAGCTGAGATTCTAGCTCCTTTCCTTCTCTGTCTACACGCTCATAACTTCCATCAGATTGCTGTTCCCGTGCCTTTACATTGTCTCTTAGAGTAATATCTAGAAGATTAATAACTCTATTCTTCAAATCATCATCCTCTACTGGAAATAGAGCTTCAACCCTTCTATCTAGATTTCTAGGTCTCCAGTCAGCACTAGACATAAAGATTCTAGGGTTAGCACCATTACTAAAATAAAAGATACGACTATGCTCTAACAGACGTCCAACTATACTAATCACTCTAATATTCTCACTAACACCTTCAATTCCAGGCTTTAAACAGCACATTCCCCTTACTATCAAATCTATTTTGACTCCTGCTGAAGAGGCCTTGTATAACTCCTTAATTATTCCAGAATCAACCAGAGAGTTCATCTTAGCAATAATATGACCTTCCTTACCTGAGCTTACCTGATCAACCTCATTTCTAATCAAATTAACAAAGGTATCCCGTAAATTTAGAGGAGCTACCGCTAGCTTCTTCCATTGAGGTGCTGAAGAATAACCTGTTAATAGATTAAACATAGCTGAGACATCAGAACCAAAGGTCTCTTTAGCTGTAAACATTCCAGTATCAGTATATAATTTAGCAGTCTTATCATTATAATTTCCTGTACTCATATGGACATATCTTCTGATACCATCCTCTTCATCTCTAACTATTAACAATAATTTAGAGTGCACCTTTAAACCAACCAACCCATAAACAACATGGCAACCTGACTTTTCTAGCTTCTTAGCCCACTCTATATTATTCTCCTCATCAAATCTGGCCTTTAATTCTACCAATACTGTAACCTGCTTTCCATTTTCAGCTGCTTGAGCTAACGCTTCTATAATCGGAGAATCTCCACTAACTCGATAAAGAGTCTGCTTAATAGCCAATACCTCTGAATCTTCAGCAGCCTCTTGCACCAATCTAATTACAGGGTCAAAGCTTTCATAAGGATGATGAACTAACAAGTCCTTTTCTTTAATCAAATCAAAGATACTCTCTTCATTATTATAAAAATCTCGAGCTGGTTGAGGTAATAGTGGTTCATATCTAAGATGATCGAACCCATCTAGACCACTAAAGTCCATAAATGTAGTTAAATCAATAGGTCCTGCAACTTCATAGACATCCTCCCTATTTAAATCAAGAGAATAAACCAAGAAATCTTTTAATTGCCGATCTATTCCTTGCTCTATCTCTAACCTAACAGGAAAGCCCCACTTCCTTCTTTTAACATAACGCTCCATTTCCACTAATAAATTTTGTGCCTCTTCATCAAGGGTTACCTCAGCATTTCTAGTAATCCTAAACGCTCCTACAGCTTCTACTGTATATCCAAAAAATAGCTTGTTCAAATACTCTTTAATTACCTCCTCCATAAAGATAAAATTCCGTTTATTATCAGCAGATTCAGGTATCTCTATAATCCTAGGTAAAATAGAAGGTACTCTAACCATTGAAAATAGCCCTTGACCATCTTTATTAGGAGAGAGGGTATTCGATTCTGGAGAACTAGTCAAGCGTACTACTAAATTTAAACTCTTATTTAAGATTAAAGGAAAGGGTCTACTCTGGTCAATAGCCATTGGTGTTAGTACAGGATGGATATTATCATGGAAGTAATTATCTAAAAACCCCTTCTGTTTTTTAGCTAAATCTTTATACTCAACAAAATTAATATCCTCTTCTTCTAAGATATCTAATACATACTCTAAGCAATTATACTGTTCTCTAACCATCTGATGCATTCTATTAGAAAGACCTCTAAATAACTCCGTTGGTCTAAAGCCTGCTTTGTCCTTCTTATTATAACCAGATTCTATTTGATCTTTTAATCTAGCTACTGTAACCATCACAAACTCATCCAAATTAGATGCAGTTATTGCTAAAAACTTTAATCTTTCCAATAAAGGTGTCCTCTCATCTTGAGCCTCTTCTAAGACACGATTATTAAATTCCAACCAACCAAACTGTTTACTTAGATAATATTTAGAATCACTATAATCCATTATTTCACCCTCTTTTTAATAAATTCAGCTTTTATTCCAAATACTTCCTTAAAAAGTTCTGACTTCTGTTCAAAGGTCCAAGCCTCTAATAAAGTATTCTCATTGCTATAACCAATAATCTCTAACTTCTTAGACTCTAAATTGACCTTTAGGTCTTCAAACTTCTTAATATGACTCCTATCTAAGGAATCACCTAACTGTAAAATAGCTGCTAGCTTAGCTATTAGCACTTTTTCTTCAGTAGATAATTGTCTATAATTGATATCACTATTATTAGGTGATTTTTTACTATGATATCTTGCTACATTTGCTACAATCTCTATCTCTTTATTGTTTAACCCTAATATACTAGAAGCATTAATAATATCATAAGAATGGTAATAATGTCTTTTAAGGCTGATATATTTACCTACATCATGTAAAATAGCTGCTATCTGTAATAATAATCTCTCCCTATCCCCCAAACCATGGATGGCTTTAATCCCATCAAATATCTTCAAAGTAAAGCCTGTTACAACCTCAGCATGCTTCTGATTATAATAATACTTTTCACCGATACTCTGAGCTGAAATGATTGTATTCTCAATAAAGATATCATTCCACTTTATACTCTCTTCTGAATATAGAATATCATTTAATAACACATCTACTAAAAATACAAAAGGGGCTATAATCCTCTCAGCTTGAGTAAAATTAAAGACTGTCTTATAAATAGCCATAGCGGGCAATAAAATCTCTGATTTTTCTGGAGATAGGTTGTACATATTAAGGAGTTGAATTGGAGTCTTATCTTTAATTTGATCATAAAAATCTTGAAATTTATCTTTAGGAATATAACATGAATCTTTATTTTTCTCTACCTCACATAAGTCAGCTGTCATCTCTATCTCTTTTCCACAAACAACAAAATGAGAAATGTTCATTACAGGAAAATTCTTCTGTAACATATAAGTAAAGCTCCTTAAATATTCTTCTAAAACTAGATAAAATTTATCGGTTTTTTCTTGAATTTTACCTAATATCTCGCTTAATTTTAAAGAACCTATCCGAATATTTTGATTATATTTGATATTGCCCTTAGAGTATAATGACACACCTAATCTTCCTGTTCCAATATAACACATCAATGCTTGTTCTTCATTTAGTCCTAATTTATTTAACTTTTTACACATTCCTTTATAAATATGTATCTTCTCTTCAGAATCATCTAATACTTCTACCTGCAATCCAGTCTTGACCTTAATCTGATCTAAGATATAGTCTCTATTTTTGGCCTCCCTGATGGCAGTGGTAGCTACTGTCTTGATATTCTCTATTCTATACTCATTAGTTAATTTCAAAAAACCTTTAATTACTCTACAGGTTTCATCTACCTTTTCAAAGCTTATCTTATCTTTTTTAAAGGTATCATGACCTAAGTTTAGTGGATATTCAAGGGATTCTAAGATTTTCATCTTATCTGCTCTCTTCTCCCCTATCTTTAAATATAATGCACTAGAGCCAATATAAATAACAGCAGCTTTTTTGCTCATATCAATTCCTCCCAAATAAATCTGATTAATCTTTAATTATTTATAATCGAAATTATAGAAAACATAATAATTAGAAGTCGGATAAATTAAGGTTATAAAAACCTAAATCTTACCAATTTAACACCTCTAATTTATTAACCAAAAACCTTAAACGATAACTTTCAGCAACAAACCTCCCTCGCCCTATGAGAAACTGCTAAAACTAAAATCTCATGGTGGGTTATATTTTTAACTCAGGTGAATTTACACAAATAAAACCAAAAGATTTGAAAAATAAATTCATCTTTTTTTACTCTTTAATTCGTGTTAATTTGTTGCTAATCTTTAGTTTTTGATCTTTAAGCTTCTATTACACTCTTTATACTTGGATATCTATATTTGATTATCGGAGATAAAAGAAATTAAAAGCTAATTCTCAACATAAAAATCTATCTTTTTACAGTATTATAACATATTCCTTATTTATACTTGAAATCAGTGTGATCAGATAATTGCAATTATTGATATTGGATCAAATTCTATCAAATTAGTCTTAGCAGAGATTAAAAAGAATAACTCTTTTAAAATAATTGATGAGTTAAAAGAGACCGTTAGGTTAGGACAAGGAATGGAAAAGAATAATATGCTACAAGAAGATCGAATCAAAGTTGCTATTCAAACTTTAAAAATGTTTAAAAATTTATGTGATGCTACCAATACCAAAGAAATTATAGCTGTAGCAACAGCTGCTGTACGTAAAGCTGATAATCAAGCAGAGTTTTTAACAAGAATAAATAAAGAGATAGGAATTGACGTACAGGTATTGTCAGGAGAAGAAGAAGGCTATTACGACTATTGGGCAGTTGTTAATAGTATCGATAAAGATAGTGGCTTGATTATGGATATTGGTGGTGGAAGTATAGAGCTAATCTGGATGAAAGATAGAAAAGTAAAAGAGTGTGTCAGTTTGCCCTTTGGTTCTTTAGATTTAACCCAAAAGTTCAATCTCTATGATAGTATTGATAAGAAAGATGAAGAAAATCTAATCGAATTTCTAACAACTTCATTTAATGAAGTTTCTTGGCTAAAGGATATAGATTGTAAATCTTTAATTGGAGTTGGTGGAACTATTAGAAATATTGCTAAAATAGATCAAAGAGATAATGATTACCCTTTAGATATCCTCCATTATTATCAAATGGATGAAGCTATTGTTGATAGTATCTATGAATTAATTAAAGATAAGGATTTAAAGGAAAGAAAGAAGATTAGTGGACTATCTAAAAAAAGAGCAGATATCTTTATTGGGGCTGTTGCTGCTGTAACAACCTTGATGAGCTTCTGTAACCTTGAGGAGTTACTTATTAGTGGTAAAGGGATTAGAGAGGGATTAATCTATAATTATCTCTATGAAGATAAAGAGCCTACTCCCAATGTATTGGACTTTTCTATAAATAATATTATCAATAATCTAAATTTAAATAAGAAACATGCAGAACATATACATAAGTTATCCCAAAAATTATATCAAGGGTTAAGTCCTTTATTCAAACTTGATGAAAATCAATTTGAGGGAGATGTTGATAAAATTTTAAAGACTGCTACTCTGCTCCATGATATAGGAAAAAGTATCAATTATTATGATCATCATGAGCATTCCTTTTATATGATTCTTAACTCTGGAATAAATGGGTTATCCCATCGGGAATTACTGATTAGTGCTTATATTTCAGCCTCCCATCGCCATGACAAGTATGATTTGAGAAAATATAATTTAAACCGATCACAATTTACCGATATTATTAATAGAAAAGGTGATGATAAAGAGATAATTCGTAAATTTGGGATATTAGTCGAAATTGCAGAGAGTTTAGATAGGAATATGAATAGCTTAGTGGAGAATATCGAATGTAATTTAAAAGATGATACTTTTATTATCAAAACTATTTCCAAAGAAGATGTGACATTAGAGATAAATGATGCTTTAAATACTAGTAAAGGCTTTGAGAAGCTATATGGAAAAGAGTTAGTGATATTGTAATATATTCCTGTTAATAGAAAAGCTGATAGAATTGAAGGATAAGAGGACATTTTTGGCATTAGGTAGCTAGGTGGTTTGATAGTTTGGTTAAACCCTAAATAGCTGACCCCTAACTACCCAACCACCAAAATAAAAAGGAATGTGATGAATTTTATTTAATCTCATACTCTTCTCCCTCTTAAATCCTAATTCTTAATTATGTTCTCTTTACTTAAAACCCTAATAGCTTCTCTCAAATCTTCCTTCTTCACCAAAATATAATCGGTGTCATAAGTTGAAATCACAAAGATACTTATCCCCTCTTTAGCCAAAGGTGATGCCAAGGAAGCCAAAACACCTACCATTGAAAAATCTAAAGGACCTTCCACCTTTAAAGCTCTCCAGCCCGCTTCACTCTTTACCCCTACTGGTACATCCTCCTTTAAAGAGACTATTGATAATTCATCCCCAGTTCTGGTAATTGAAAAGAATTCACTGGCTAATGCCCAGCTAGGTATTTCACTACTCTCATCCAAACGGGATACTGCCAATTCTTCTGCCATTACAGTTAAAGTTAATTTCATCTTTTCACCTCCTTATATAGTCATCCAACTTTAAATTTAAAGTTGGATGATTATATCTTTAAATTCTAAACAATCTCTTCCTTCATAAATTGATTGGTATAAAGCTTATAATAATATCCCTTAGTTCTTAATAACTCTTGGTGATTACCCGCTTCGATTATCTCACCATCTCTAAGTACCAAAATTCTATCAGCAGAACGAATAGTCGATAACCTGTGAGCAATAATGAAGTTAGTTCTTCCTTTTAATAACTTATCAATAGCCTCTTGGATGATCTGCTCCATCTCAGTATCTATAGAAGAGGTAGCCTCATCAAGTACAAATATCTTAGGATCTGCTAGTACTGCTCTAGCAAAGGAGATTAATTGCTTCTCTCCAGTAGATAAACTGCCTCCACCTTCACCTATTTTAGTATCATAACCTTGCTCTAGCTTCTTAATAAACTGATGGGCATTGACCAACTTAGCTGCTCTGATTATATCCAAGTCACTTACCTCTAAATTACCATAACGAATATTCTCTTTAATCGTTCCACTAAAGAGATGAGGTGTTTGCAGTACATAGCCTATATTAGAATGTAACCAGAGTTGAGACCTTCTCTTATAATCTACTCCATCAATCAATATTTCTCCTGCTATTGGCTCATAGAACCTACAGGCTAAATTAACAAGGGTACTCTTACCAGAGCCAGTTTCACCTACTAATGCGATAGTCTCCCCAGCCTTGATCTCTAAATTAAAATCCTCTAAAATCCGTTCACCATCTTCATAAGCGAAGGATACATTTTTAAAGGTAATATCTCCTTTAAGCTCTGGCCAATTCTCAGACTTAGGATTAAAGATATCACCATAAATTTCAATAACATCTTGACTATCTTGAATCTCAGGTTCAGTCTCTATCATTGACAAAGTCCTTTCGGCTGATGCTTGAGCCGATTGCAACTCAGCAAAGACTCGTGCTAATTGGCTAATTGGTTCGAAAAAGTGAACTGTATAAGAGATAAAAGCAACTAAGGTTCCATAGCTGATAGTAGTCAAGAGGACATCCTTACCTCCAAAAACTAAAGCAAAGCTAGTTCCTATACTTCCCAAAGTCAATACCACTGGCAGATATAAGGCAGAAAAGATAGCTGCTTTAACTGATGATTCTCTCATCTTAGCTGTCTTAGCTTCAAATTCCTTTAAGTTTTCTTCCTCTCTAACCAAGGCCTTAGTAGTCTTAGCTCCCATAATACCTTCATTAAAAGCCCCTGTAATTGTTGAGTTAATCTTTCTTACCTTACGATAGGCTTTTAATATCTTCTTCTGAAAATAGATACTCAAAACCGCTAAAACTGGTACAACCGATAAGGTAATCAGGGCTAATTTCCAATTCAAATAGAACATTATCACCATAGTTGTTAGCATCATCGTCATTCCCCAAACTGAATCTACAAAGCCCCAAGAGATAACTTCACCCAACCTTTTAACATCAGAGGTCATTCTTGCCATCAACCATCCTACTGCTGTCTTATCATAATAAGAGAAGGATAACTCCTGTAACCTTTGAAAGCCAGCCTTTCTAATATCATAACTCATTGTAGTCTCTATTCTACCAGCATAATCTATCAATAGCCAAACATTAATAGCCTGCACAATTACTAACACGCCATAGGCTAAACTAAACTTTAATAGACCATCAATATTACTAGCAACAACAAATTTATCGACTGCATATTTGGTCATCAAAGGAAAGATTGCATCGATTCCTCCAACTCCAATCATTACAATAGCCAAAATCAATACTTCTTTCTTCAATGGTTTGAGATAATGAATAAGCTTCTTCCATAAGCCAAAATCAAACTCTTTATTATAATCTTCCTCTCTAAACTCTGCCAACTTAGCCAACCTCCATTTCTTGCTCTAAAGAATTTTGAATCTCCCAAACTCTCTTATACATTCCCTCTTTATTAATTAAATCTTGATGAGTTCCTGCTTCTACAATCTTACCATCATCTATTACCAAGATCTTATCAGCTTCTGCTAAGGTATTGATTCGGTGGGAGATAATAAAGGTTGTAGTCTTCTCTTTTTTCTCTTTTAACTCCTGACGAATAGTAGCATCAGTTTCTGTATCAACTGCACTTAAGGAATCATCAAAGATTAAGATTGGACAGTCTCTAATGAGAGTTCTAGCAATAGCCACCCGCTGTTTCTGACCACCTGATAGAGAGACTCCCCGCTCTCCTACTACAGTATCATAACCTTTTTCAAAATCGAGAATAACATCATGGATAGCTGCATTGTTAGCAGCTTCAAAGATCTCTGTATCTCTAACATCATTTCTAGCCAATCCGATATTCTCTTTAATAGATTTAGCAAAGAGAAAAGGCTCTTGTAAAACAAGACCGATATGTCTTCTTAGCCACTTTTTATTTATATCCTTAATTTCATAACCATCTATCTTAATTGAACCCTGTTGATAATCATATAATCTAGCCAAGAGATGGACCAAAGAACTCTTTCCAGAACCAGTTGCTCCTAAGATTGCTATAGTTTCTCCTTTATTGACCTCAAAGGAGATATCTTTAAGTACTCCTTTGCCCTCTTCATATTCGAAATAGACCTTTTCAAATTTAATATTTCCTTTAAGTACTGGCTTAAAGTCACTATCATTCTCTTCTTCTCTAACTTCATCTAAAACTTCTTGAATCCGCCCTAAAGCAACTAAGGTCTTACCCATATCTGTTAAAATACGCCCTAGCTGACGAACTGGCCATAACAACATTCCTTCATAGGTTACAAATACAACCAGAGTTCCTAAGGTTATACTACCTTCAAAGGCCCAGTAAGAACCAAAGATCAATACAATTCCAATCTGAAGCATACATAAGAAATCAGATACTGACCAGAACCAAGCCAATAATCGTAATACACGATAACATTTAGCTCGGTAACCTGAACTTTCCTTATCAAATTTATCTACCTCATAGCTCTGCCTAGCAAAAGCTCTAACTACTCTAACCCCTGTTAAGTTCTCCTGTAATACAGTAGACATCCTTCCTTCAGCCTCATCAGCCTCTTTAAAAGACTTCTTAACCTCTTTATAAAAGAAATAAGAGAAAGCTAAAATAATAGGCACCACTCCAATAGCTACTAGGGTTAGCTTGATATCTAAAGAGAACATAATAATAGCTACAAAGCCCATCATAAAAATAGCACGACCAACCTCTACAAATTGTACTGCCAAAAAGCGACGAACAGTATCTACATCAGAAGTACAGCGCTGAATTAAATCACCAGTCTCAGCCTTAGTATGATATTCATAAGGTAGATGCTGCAAATGATCATATAATCTCTCTCTTGTATTCTTAGCAATTGATTCTGCCGCTATAGCAGCCCATTTGCCTTTAAAATATAAGAATATCCCCTGTAATAGGGTCAAGCCAACCATTATTACCCCAACAATCCATAAATTCTCTACTAAAACTTCTTTACCACCAAAATCTTCTATAACTCTACCTATTAGTTGAGGGACATCTAAAGGCTTATCACCAATGATAGAATCTATCGTTACCCTCAATACCAGTGGATTGAGAATTGAAAAGAAGGTGGCTAAAGCTACACTAGCTAATGCTCCAATATACAATAATCTATTACCTTTCATATAACTCCAAAACAACTTTAAACTACTCAAAACTATTACCTCCCCTTATCAAGAACAACTAATTAATCATTAAACTAAACATTACACCTTGTGCTAATAGAGAAACTAATATAATATAGAGATAAAATGGCACTTTTGAGTTGATAGTTGATAGTGTATAGTGTATAGTGGATAGTTAAAGGACTAAAAACCTATATTTAAATGGTTTTGAACTTAACTATCAACTGTCAATTATCAACTATACACTGAAGTAAAA
>NZ_JBSQYM010000165.1:0-7759 GCF_055140805.1 Orenia sp. | reverse complement strand
AATGATAAATTTACTAGCCACAGGTTTCAACCTGTGGTGATGGTGATATGTTACACTACGGGTTAAAACCCGTAGCTAAAACTTAAAGTGTCGTAATATCTTTCTATTGTTTCATTCTAAAGTTGGATGACTATATAATATTAATTTGCTAAAAATAAATTTATCAGTTATAATATTTAGTAATACGAAATATTATAATAAAGAAATAAAAAGAGGTGTTTAATATATGGATGTATTAGATGAAACAAGGGATTTAGATTATCTCTTTAAAGATATCAATAAATTTATTATTTTATTTACTAAAAAAGAAGTAGTAAATTTAGGGTTAACTGTACCCCGCTTTAAAGTACTATGGCTAATCAATAAATTAGCCCCTGTAAATATGACAGCTTTAAAAGAGGAGGCTTATATCGCAAATAGTACACTAACAGTAATAGTTGATGCTTTAGTTGAGAGGAATCTAGTCAAAAGGTATAGAGATACTAATGATAGAAGGGTTGTTTTATTAGAAGTCACCAGTCAAGGTAAAGAGAAATTAAATCAGATATTGGAGTTTAGGCAGAAATTCTTACAAGAATGCTTAAATAAACTCGAACTTGATGAGCAGCATAAGTTGATTGCTTTATTGACTCCAATCTTAAATTATATGGAGGAGCATTTTGAAGTTTATGATTAAATAGAAGGGTGGATATTATGGTAGATTTAGCAGAAAATAAGACGCCAAGAGAGATTAGAAGGAGTATCTTTAATTTAGCTTGGCCAGCAGTATTAAGAATGTTTTTACAGAGTATAGTAGGAGTAATAGATGTTATTATGATAGGTAGCTTAGGTGCTACAGCTATTGCCGCTGTAGATATGAGTAATAGGTTGATTATGGTAATTATAGGGGCGATGACAGCCTTGACTATAGGTGCAACTGCCTTAGTGGCACAGTCTATTGGTGCTAAAGATAAGAAGAAATCAAATAAGATAATGGTAAATTCATTGCTTACTGGAGTCTTTTTAGCGATAATTTTAGCTATCTTAGGTGTAATATTCTCCACTGACTTCTTAAAAGCAATGATGGTATTGATGGAGGAAGTTGATAATAATGTCTTAACCCAAGGTAGTATCTATCTAAAGATTGTCTTTGCTTCGATGGTCTTTGGTCTGCCGATGATGATTATCAATGCTGTTTTACAAGGTATTGGTGATATGAAGACACCCCTTTATATTATGTTGATAACTAATGTTTGTAATACAGTCTTTAACTATTTATTAATCTTTGGAATAGGGATTTTTCCTGAATTAGGAGTAGCAGGTGCTGCTTTAGGAACGGCATTTTCTAGGGTAGTTGGAACGATTATTGGCTTTAGTATTCTAGTTAAGGGTAAGACAGATATGAAGTTAAGTTTGGATAAAGCTACTTTAAAATTAGAAAGAGATATAATCAAGGATATCTTTGATATTGGGGTTCCTGCTGCTATAGAACAGTTAGTTAGACAGAGTAGTCAGATTGTCTATACACTTTTGGTAGCTGGATTAGGGACTATCACTATTGCAGCTAATGCAATAGTGATGAATGCACAGATGGTCCCAATCATGATCGGTTTTGGTTTTTCTACAGCAGCTACCACCTTAGTTGGTCAGAGCTTAGGAGCAGATAAGCAGGATTTGGCCAAAAGGTATGGGAGAGAGACAGCTTATTTATCAATGTTATTAATGATTGTAATTTCGATTCCAATGTTTATTTGGGTAGATACCATTATTGGGTTATTTACTAGTAATCCTGATGTAGTCAGCTTGGTCAAACCAGTCTTAAAAATAATGATCTTTATCCAACCGATATTCAGTATAATGATGGTTCTTACAGGGGCATTAAGAGGAGCAGGTGATACTAAATGGACGATGTATATTGCAGTAGCAGGCAATTGGTTAACAAGGTTGATTCTAAGTTTAGTATTAGGATATTCCTTAGGGTATGGATTGTTAGGATTTTGGCTGGCGATGGGAATAGATGTCTTGGTAAGAACAGGGTTGATTATCTGGAGATATAGTTCTGATAAATGGCAGTATTCACAAAGGGTTAAAGCTGAAAGGAAGGCAGCTTAATCTAAATATTAATTAAAGCAGGTGATAATGGTGCTATCTTTAATTATAATAATTTTGATTATCCTACTTTTAGGATTCTCTAATTATCATTTAGATGATAAAGAAAAGATGGAAGATAAAGATGAGTGTATACTAATGCAAAGTAGTAACTTTGCTTATAAGGTTTATTCTTCTGATTATAGTCAAGCAGATAATAAGTGGGATTTAGCAAATTCAATTGAGATAGAATATAAAGAAGTTAATTAATTATCCAGTTATATACAATCTCCCTAAAATTACTTATTTTAATGGCATAAGTGATTTTTAGGGGGATTTTATTTTTAAATAATTTATAGCAAAAGAAGGAAAAAATCGTAATTTGTAGAATTGTAATTGAATAAATAGTAGCTATGTTCAGTTGATAGGTAAAATGTGTATTTAATAAGCAATCATCATAATTGATTAGTAATTGGTATAATTCTACACTGTATACTTTCAGCTACAAACTTATATTTTGGGGTGATGAGGGTGAGTGAAGAAGTTAAAGAAGAAGAATATAATTTTGAAGAAGATGTAGATATGGCTGTTAAGGAGATTATGGGAATTTTATTTCCAGAAGATAAGGAAGAGTTTTAGTAGTTTATATTTTTACATATTATATTGAGAGAGTTCGTAACGAACTCTCTCTTTTTTTATTCCTTTTCTCTTCTTCTTTCCTCTCTAATCTCTATAAATTTATCTCTAGCCATCTCCTTGTAGTTTTTCTTAATTTGGGGATTACGAATTAGAGTATCTAATAATGGCAATGCTTCGTCTTTTAAACCATGCTTATAAAATAAGAAGGATAATAAAAGGGTTATTTTGTTATTTCTACTATTTGATAGCTTACTATGATGCTCTTTAAAATAAAACTGACGTAAATATTCCATTGCTTTAAAAGAAGCCTCTTTAGCTAACTTCTCTTCATCTACATCCTCATAAAGCCAGCTTAACTTTAACCACAAATAAGCAAGTTTTTCATTACTAGTTCCAATTAGATTATACAATTCAATAGCTAAATAATAGGCATCAAAGACCTCATCTAGTTTCCTAGGCTGACTATAGCTTGGTTGATAATTAGCTCCTAAGATATTATGTACTTTAGTTTTAAATTCCTCTTTTATTTTCTTTTTTCTACTACTATTTAGGTCAAAAAAATCATCCTTACTGGCTGTATAAAAACAATTCTGGCAGATCCACACCTTATACCAGTCTGGCTTAAAGTTTTTGTAAATCGGTCGTAAATCATCTCTAGTCTCTTTAAGGCGCAGACGGGAATTGCGAATCTCTTTAACCTCTATCTTTTTAGAGCAGATGGGGCAGGTAATAGTTTTATCATAAAGATAATATTCAAAATCATTTCCAGCAACCTCTAAATACTTACAATGACCATCAAGATAGAAGTTAGCGCTATTTTCTATCTCTTCTTTTCTGGAAGAACTAACTAGTTTTGGGAACTCAATTACTGGTCTTTGCAGAAGTTCAATTCTAGAGCAGAGAGAAGTTATTATTTTTTCATTAAAGGTAGTCTTTTCAGTAATTAATTTTTTAAAATTAGCAGAAGAAAATTCTATTATAATACTATCTTCATAAGTAGTTGCCCTAGCAGAACGTTTTTCTACCTCTAATAATGCTAATTCTCCTAAGATATCCTCAGGACTTAGACGGGAAATCTCCTTCTCTTGCCCGTTCCTATCCTTTATAAATAGTCCAATTAGGCCTTTAATAACTAGATAGACTTTATTTGCTGGATCTCCATAATTAAAAACATTTTCTCCAGCAGGCTTTTGTTGATAATTACCATATGTAGATAGTAAAGTATATAGTGAACTCTTATTCATTAATTTATCTATCCTTTCTAATTAAATAGTAATTAAATTTCAATATTATAAATCTTATCTTATATTTAAGTCTCACTTATAGGTGTCCAAGTCTAAAGTGTAATTTAATGGATATATTGCGACACTTTAAGTTTTAGCTACGGGTTTTAACCCGTAGTGTAACATATCAACATCACCACAGGTTGAAACCTGTGGCTAGTAAATTTATCATTATAAAAAATGTCACATTATCTCTATATAACGACATATTTAAATTTATCTTTAAAGTTGGATGATCATAACTTGGTATGAGAAGTTAAGAAATCTAAATACAGTAACATCATAATATCATAAAATTACTCGATAAACCAGAGTTGCCTCTTGTTAAATTACCTTGTAAGTTAATATACTTCTATTTATTTTGACAATCTCTCATATCTATAGTAATCTAGATAGGTAATTCTAAATTTACTTAAATTTAGGTTGAATGATAATTAAACCGCCAATTAAACTGATCTTTGGACAGGAGGCTACAGAAAGAAGCAATAATATTACAAATAGATAGAGTTATAGAATTAAATTATAGAATTTGAGGAAGAGTAAAGGAACTTAAGGGGGCTGGCTAGAATAATTATGTAGATGAGGTGATACTTAGTATGATAGTAGGTTTATCTACAATAGAGTTGAGATTCCCGATGAGTCATTCTCTTAAGAATAAGCGGGGAGTACTAAAGAGTATTATCAACCGAATTAAAAATCGATTTAATGTATCTATTGCAGAAATTGCTAATCATGATGATTGGAAATTAGCTACTGTGGGAATAGTAACAATAAGCAATGATACTATCTATGTACAGCAACTATTAAATAAAGTAATAGAATATATAGAGGATAATTATTTAGATGTGCACTTATTTAACTATACTATAGAGTTTCTGTAATGAATATTAATCGATTAGTAAATACTAAGAAGTCTGGGGAAATCCCTGTCTCTATCTTAATAGTTTTAATATATGAGATATTAATAAGTATCTATAAGGAGGAATAATTATGGCTAAAGAAGCTACGATTTATCATTTATATCATAGTGGGGTGGCAATTAAGACAGCAAATCATTTTTTAATTTTTGATTATTATAACGATACTCCTCATAAAGGGAATAGAAATATTGTTAATGGTGTGATAACTAAAGATGTTCTTAAAAGGGAGGATAATATTATCGTTTTTGTCACCCATAATCATCATGATCACTTCAATCCAATTATTTTTGAATGGGAGAAGCACAACTATGATATTACTTATATTCTAAGTGAAGATGTTGAAGCAGAAGAAGAGGATAATCGTTATACTATGAGTAAGTATCAAGAGATTAATTGGGAGAATGATATCTATGTTAAGGCATATGGTAGTACAGATCAAGGACTATCCTATTATGTTGAAGTAGATGGACTTAAGATTTTCCATGCAGGGGACTTAAACTGGTGGGATTGGGAGAGATTTAGTGAAGAAGAGAGAAAGGTTGAAGAGGAAGATTATAAGAGAGAGATTGAAAAATTAACAGAAAAAGAGGTCGATTTAGCTTTTGTACCTGTTGACCCTCGCTTAGATGAGAGTTATTATTTAGCAGGGAGATACTTTGCTGAAACAATTAAGCCTCAAATGATAGTACCTATTCATTTTACCCACAAATATGATATTACTAAGAAATTTGCTCAAGAGCTTAAAGATTTACAAGTAGATGGAGCGATCATTGAACGACGTGGTGAGAAGATTAAATTTAGAAAGTATTAAAGAGAAGCTAACATATAATGTTATAATTTTTAAACCAGACGAATTTTGTCTGGTTTTTTCTTTTTAGGTAATTATTTTATTCGATTTCTTGTAAAGGTATGTACAAACTTATATAATATGTATAATATAACTAATAAAGTTATATAAAAGGAGGAAGAATTAATGAATAATGATTTACAGACTTTAAAAGATAGTTATATGCTTGGGATTTTAGCAACTAACCAAGATTCGTATCCAACACTAGGGATTCTTCAGATCCTCAGACTTATTTACACCACCAAATTGAAGATGGCTTATTTATAGGATTTTCTCAAAGTTTTAGAAATTTTGATCATGATTTATTTGATAGATTAAACTTCTCTACAAGTACAGAGGAGAAAAAAAGAATTGTAAGAGAAAAATTAGAAAATAAAATTATTGTATTTGAACCAATGTTTAAATATGAAAATGAAGAAAGAAAACACAAAAACTTAAATATTGTAGATGTAAAAGATATAGATGAAATAGAATGGATTGATAATATAAATGAATTAGAAGATATTGAATTTAAAGCTATACCAAATTTAGATTATAGTAAGAAAGAATTTGAAAATAAGTTATTTAATAATGAAAGCATACAAATAACAAATTATAATTGTGATGAGATGTTAGAGCCTGATATAGTATTAGTAGATAATATATTATATACTAATTTGGAATTAGGGTGGGAAAAGGAAAAAAGCAAAAATCATAACAGTTTAAAATATATTAAAGATACAATTGGAAGACTATACTCTCCAGATAATTTTGATAGAAATGTTATTTATAAATATAAAAATTTAAGTTTTATTTCTGATGAATATTATAGAGAATTAAATGATAATAGCGAAGAATTTGATAAAGAAAAATTAGAGGAATTGTATAATAATATAGAAGTTGAGAAGATGAGTGATAAACTATCTGTGGAAGAAAATAAAAACTACACTGAGTATAACGAACGTGAGAATCAATTTTTGAAAGCACTTTATGAAAATGCTCTAAGGAAAAAACTTTATTATGATAAAGAAGATTTATATAATCTACATACTAGTATAAAAACGAGCCCTTTAACAATTATTAGTGGCATGTCAGGTACTGGAAAAACAAGAATGGCTCAATTATATGCTGAGACACTTGGATTAAATGATGGGAAAGAGTATATTATTTTACCTATCAGCCCCTCTTATACAGAACCTGATGATGTATTGGGATACTTAAACACTATAAATGGAATATATACTCCATCAGAAACTGGGTTAGTAGATATTTTAATAGAAGCTAATAAAAATAAGAATAAAATATACATGGTTATATTTGATGAAATGAATTTAAGTCAGGTAGAACATTGGTTTTCTCCGTTTATTTCATTATTAGAATTAGATGAAAAGGATAGGAAGTTGCAATTATATAATAAAAATAGCATATGTCATAATAAATATTACCCATCATATGTTCCATTAGGTAATAATCTAATTTTCATAGGAACAGTAAATATAGATGAAACGACAAAAGATTTCTCTGATAGATTATTAGATAGAGTAAATGTAGTTAATCCTAAGAAATTAGGGTTTTATGAAATAAAAAGTAAAATTGAAAATAATCAACTACAAGAAAGTGAAGATAAGGTTAGAACATATAAAGGGTTGAGTAGTTTTGGAAATTGGAGAAAAAAAGTTGGGAATCCAATTGAATTTTTAAAAACTGAAGAATTACAATTATTGGATGAATTACATACTAAAATACATGAAGTAGATGCTCAAAAAGGTGTTTCGTTCAGAATTATTAAAAATATTGCTAAATACTTAAAAAATATCCCTATAAGGGAAGATGGAGAAATGTTTATTTCTAGAGATAATGCGTTTGATATTCAAGTTAAACAGAGAATCTTAACTAAATTAGCTGGGCATCAAGAACAATATGGAAGATTAATTGGAGAATTTAAAAATAATGAAATACAAGGTAGTGAAATTTATGAAATACTCAAATCAGATAAAGCAAAAACTGCTGTCTCTTATACACAT
>NZ_JBSQYM010000164.1:0-6230 GCF_055140805.1 Orenia sp. | reverse complement strand
AAAACCTTTATAATCATTGATATTATAAGATTTTAAGATGTTTTGAACTTAACTGTCAACCGTTAACTGTACACTGTAAACTAAGACACGGCAGTGTCGCTTTTTCTCTATACAACGATATTTTAAATTTAATTCTGAGCTTTGATGACTTTAAGGTAGTAATCTAATAGAGATTATCTATTTTTATATAATTACCAATAAATATTTATATCTTAGAGGATTTATAGATTAATAGTAGAAATATATAAGTAAAAGATAAAAATTTAAAATTAGCAGAGCTAAAACTTTAATTTAGTATATAGTCTTATAATTGCTAAGAGATGTTAAGGACTGATTTGATTTATAACATTTCTGAGGTTTAAGGCGATATACTTTTTTATAATAATAGATCTACTTGTTTAGATGTAAGGTGATTTTTTATTTATGTAATATGATAATTTTATTAGCTTTAATATTAGTCTTTAAGGCTTTAGCATAGAGAAGGGAAGCAATTTATCAGAGTTATGAGCTTTAATAATTTTTTATTGGTTTAGTCCAATGAATCTCGTAAACTTGCTATAAATGAGGGGGCAAACTATGAATAAATTCAAAAAAGTTCTAAAAAAGTTGAAAATAAGGGACAATAAAGTGATTAATGGTTTAATGAGTCATTTGACCAAGATATTATCTAGTATAACAATTATGAGGCAGGTTCAAGTAGGTTTTTTGTTATTGATAGTAATTAGCTTATTAACAGGAGGGCTAATTTGGCAGAATACCAATCAAATTAGTGGAAGAATTAATGAATTAAATGAAAGAGTAATACCAACTGTTAAGTTAAATTCAGCAATATCTAGGGATTCATTTTTAAATCAGATTAATATTTATCGTATATATACTGATTTAATGAGTCAAGAAGCCTTTGAAGTTTTAAATAAAGATGATTCTCTAAAAGGTCATATTGATAAGTTGAGAGAACATATCCACAATGAAGAAATGATAAGTAAAATAGATGAAGTTAGTGAATTAAATAATGAATTTAAAGATGATGTTCAAAAATTATTAGAATTTGAGGGAAATAGTATCCGAAAGAAGATGAGATTGAAAAAACTTGATGATCTTGTTCTTAGTATTAACTTAGCCAACCTTGATCTGAATAAACATGGTTGGAAGCAATTGGATCAAGATATTGAGAAGATAGTTAATTATACTGAAATCATCAAAGGAAGGGTGACTTTAATAGTATTGTTAAGTCTTCTAATTGGAACTATATTAGGATTTATTATCTCTTATGGGGTTAGTAATTTAACTGCTATAGTTAAGAAAAGAACAGCAGATGCTGTTAGTAAAGTAAAGATTGTAGCTAATACATCTCAAGAGATGGAAGCGATTGCTGATGAGGTTGATAATGAGATTACTCAGGCCTTTGCTGTGATTAAGGATTTAATTTCTGGAAACGCAGAGGTAGCTACAGCGGTAGATAAAGTATCAATATCGCTACAAGAGGTTCAAGGAGGGGTTAAGAAACTATCCCAACAGGCTAAAGTTATTTCTAATGCTGGTAAAGATACTTATAAAAGTATAGAGAATACAAGTCAGAAGATAGAATCAGGAACTAAAATTATTCATGAAACGGCTGATACAATGCAGGAGTTAAGAAGAAGTGCTGATAAGATAGGAAAGATCTCTGATAAGATTATGCAAATAACAGATCAGACGAATTTATTGGCGTTAAATGCTGCTATCGAGGCTGCAAGAGCTGGTGAGCATGGTAGAGGATTTGCTGTAGTAGCGGAAGAGATTAAGGAGTTGGCAACTGAGAGTATAGAGGCTACCAAAGAGGTTAAGGGAATTACCAAAGAGATTGAAGGGGTGGTAGAATCTGCTGTTGCTGTGATGAGTAAGTCTAATGATAAGTCTCAAGAGAGCATTATAGACATCTTTGATGAAATTAATAGCTTATCAAATCAAGTTGAAGAGAAGATGAAAGCAGTGATGTCTTCTTCTGAGAATCAGGTTATCTCTAGTGAGCAACTTAGCGGGGTAGTTGAAGAAATTTCGGCATCTAGCCAAGAGGTATCTGCTCAAACTGAAGAGACTTTAAGTTCTGCTGAAAAGATTAAGGACTTAATGACTGAAGTAACTCATGCGATTACCAACTTATACTTTAAGATTAAAGAGGGGTCAGAGGTCTCTCAAGAACAGTTGGAGGCTATCAATCAAGTAGTAGAAGCAAATCAAAAATTGAAAAAATAATCTATAATATTTTGGGCTAAGGTATTGAAATAAAGATTTAAAGTAGATATAATTTATAATAAGATTATAATAGAATATAAAGCTAGGGGTGCCTAATTGATAGGCTGAGAGGAGATTTATCCGATTATCTCCAACTCTTCAACCTGATCTGGTTAATACCAGCGTAGGGAAGCGGATTTAGATAGAAAAGCTTAGTAATATGATTAAGTTTTTTAAATAAAAATGCTCCCTATGTAGGGAGCATTTTTATTTTATGAAGGAGGGGAAAATGAGAATAAAGGTAAATGGTCAAGAAGAGAGTTTAGAACAAGAGATCAAGTTAATAGAATTTTTAGAGTCTAAAGGTCTAGAATTGGACCGCTTAGTAATTGAGTACAATAAGAGAGTTGTTAGTGGAGAAGAATGGGATGATATTATTTTAAAGGATCAAGATAGCTTAGAGGTTCTTAGATTTGTAGGAGGTGGATGAAATGATAGAAGAAAAATTAGTAATTGGTGGAGTTAAATTAGAGAGCAGATTATTTACAGGGACAGGTAAATTTCCTAGTAAAGAGGTTATTAGAGAGACCTTAGAAGCATCTAACTCTCAAGTAGTAACGATGGCTTTACGTAGAGTAGATTTTGATAATCCCGAAGAGAATGTGATTAATTATATTCCTGATAATTTTACTCTGTTGCCAAATACTTCAGGAGCCAGAACTGCTGAGGAAGTAGTCAGAATAGCTAGAATTGCCAAGGCAGCAGGCTGTGGTAATTGGATTAAGATTGAGGCTATCTCTGATAACAAATATCTAATGCCAGATAACCAAGAGACGATTAAAGCAACAGAAATTTTAGCTAAAGAGGGTTTTGTTGTACTTCCTTATATTAGTCCAGATTTAATGGTAGCTAAGAGGTTAGAAGAGGTAGGTGCAGCAGCAGTAATGCCTTTAGGTGCTCCAATTGGTTCTAATCGTGGTTTGAAGACTAAAGAATTGATTAAAATCTTAATTGATGAGATTGAGTTGCCAATCATTGTCGATGCTGGAATAGGTAAGCCTTCTCATGCAGCAGAAGCGATGGAGATGGGAGCAGATGCAGTTTTGGTCAATACAGCTATTGCTACAGCTAATGATCCAGTCAAGATGGCTCAAGCCTTTGACTATGCAGTGCAAGCAGGACGAATAGCTTATCTAGCTGGACCAGGTGCAGTTAAAGATTATGCTTCAGCTTCTTCACCACTAACAGGATTCTTAAAAGGAGAGTAGTTATGAGCTTTTATAAAGAGTATAAACAGGTAAAAGATATCGATTTTAATAGTTTTTTTGATCAAGTTACTAAATATGATGTTGAGAAGGTTTTAGCCAAAGATAGATTGAAGAGGGAGGATTTTTTAGTCCTACTATCACCATTAGCTAATCATTATTTAGAGGAGATGGCACAGAAGGCTCATCAACTAACAGTTCAGAACTTTGGCAAGGTGATCTGCTTATATGCTCCTCTTTATCTAGCCAATTATTGTGTCAATCAATGTGCTTATTGTGGTTTTAATGTGAAGAATGGATTCAAAAGGGATAAGTTAACCTTGAACCAAGTTGCACAAGAGGCTAAAGCAATTGTGAATAAAGGGATTAAAGACTTAGTAGTGTTAACAGGTGAATCAAGAAAGCATAGTCCAGTCTCATATATTAAAGATTCTATAAAAATTTTGACAGAATACTTCTCCTCTATCGCCATTGAGGTTTACCCAATGGAGACTGAAGAGTATAGGGAGCTAGTAGAGGCAGGAGTTGATGGACTAACAATTTATCAAGAGACTTATGATGAAGCTATCTATGATCAAGTACATATTACAGGACCTAAAAAAAATTATCGATTTAGATTAGATGCTCCAGAACGAGGTTGTCAAGCAGGGATGAGACGGGTCAATATCGGTCCGCTATTAGGCCTTGATGATTGGAGAAAAGAGGCATTTTTTGCTGGTTTACATGCCGATTATCTCCAAAATAAGTATCTTGATACTGAGGTTAGTCTTTCTTTACCAAGACTTCGACCTCATATTGGTTCTTTTCAACCAAATTCAATTGTAGATGATCCTGCCTTGGTACAGATTATCTTAGCTTATAGGCTTTTCTTACCTCGTTTAGGAATCAGTTTATCTACCAGAGAAAGTGATCAGTTAAGGGATAATCTATTACCTTTGGGCATCACTAAGATGTCAGCAGAGTCTTCAACATTTGTTGGTGGCTATGCTGAAAATAGAGGGGTAAATCAATTTGATATCTCTGATGATAGAACAGTTGCAGAGGTGAAGGAGTTGCTGTTAGCTAGAGGATATCAGCCTGTTTTTAAAGACTGGCAACAGATATAGGTTCAGTTGACAGTGTACAGTTAAGAGATATAAGTAGTGATGAGTAATCAAGTAATGAGTGAAGAGTAACGGGTGATGGGTTAAAGTCAAAACAAAACTTAAGGGGGATATTGCGACAGTTTTAAAATTAGCGTGAGTGGGAGTGGGAGTGTGAGTAAACCCCAATAAAAAGAAGTTTTACACACACTCACACTCATAGCTCACACTCGACACAAAGTGTCGCTTTATCTCTCTATAGCCTCATGGTTAAATTTTATTCTAGATTCACCTCTAGTATGGAGGGGGCAGTTAAATGAATGATTTTGAAAGGTCATTATTAAGATATATCGGAGCAGAAAATTTAGAGAGGATACAAGGTGTTAAAATAGGAATTGGTGGTGCAGGAGGACTTGGTTCTAACTGTGCCTTTAATTTAGTAAGAAGTGGTTTTAAGCACTTTGTTATTGTAGATTTTGATAAGATCGAGTATTCTAATTTGAATCGCCAATTCTATTTCAGTGAACAAGTAGGTCAGGCAAAGGTATTGGCTTTAAAGGAGAATCTCTTAAAAATTAATCCTGACTTAGAGATTGAAACTATAGTAGAACGAGTAAGTAGTGATAATATTAGTCGATTTTTTGATGATTCTGATGTTATAGTAGAGGCCTTTGATGAGATAAAGAGTAAGAAGCTGATAGTAGAGCAATATGTCAATTCTGATAAATTTCTAGTCTCTGCTTCAGGTTTGGCTGGTTGGGGTGATACTGATCAAATTCAGACTAAGAGATTCAATGATAATTTTTATATAGTAGGTGATTTTATCACTGAGATAAATGCTGATAATCCTCCCTTATCTCCCCGAGTTAATATAGTAGCAGCTAAGCAGGCAGATTTAATTTTAGAGGCTGTATTGGAGGGAAAGATATGAATAAACAAGATAGATTAACTACTGATTTATATGGTATTACTGCTGAAAAGTTTTCTTTGGGAAGAAGCAATATTGAGGTGGTAGAGGAGATGATTGCTGCTGGAATTGAGATTATTCAGTATCGGGAAAAGGAAAAGAAGATGCTCTATAAATATGAGGAATGTAAGAGGTTAAGAGAGCTGACAAAAGAAGCAGGGGTAACCTTCATTATTAATGATGATATCCATTTGGCTTTGGCAATAGATGCAGATGGTGTACATATCGGTCAAGAGGATTTACCTCTAGAAGAGGTACGAAAACTCTTAGGTGAAGATAAGATAATAGGTCTGTCAACTCATTCGCCTCAAGAGGCTGAAGATGCTGTGAAGAGGGGGGCAGACTATATTGGAGTAGGACCTGTTTTTAAAACCTATACTAAAGAGGATGTTTGTGACCCAGTAGGTTTAGAGTATTTAGAGTATGTTGCTCAGAATATTGAAATTCCTTTTGTAGCTATCGGTGGAATCAAAGAACATAATGTAAAAGAAGTTCGGGATTTAGGTGCAAGATGTGTCTGTATGGTAACAGAGATAGTGGGAGCAGAAGATATTAAAGCCAAAATAGCTAGTATCAGAAGTAGATTGTAGTGTATAGAAATTAATATAAATAAACAACTCTAGAATGAAACAATAGAAAGATAGTGTAACACTTTTTGGAATCTGGAATTAGTAGTCAGGAATCAGTTATAAACACTGGTTC
>NZ_JBSQYM010000163.1:0-6286 GCF_055140805.1 Orenia sp. | reverse complement strand
TAGCTACGGGTTTTAACCCGTAGTGTAACATATCACCATCACCACAGGTTGAAACCTGTGGCTAGTAAATTTATCATTATAAAAAGTGTCGCAATATCTTTCTATTGTTTCATTCTAAAGTTGGATGACTATATTAAGCATGGTCATTCTTTATATTTACACCTGATCAAGTCTTAGCCAGCCATCCTGATTATAAGTATCTGGAGCTTCTAACATTCTTTTCATCACTGCAGTTAAAGCACATCTTACTTGTGCAGGTGAAACCTCCACCTTAATAATATCTAAGAGATTAGTTTTTGATAAATATACTTCGAAAAGATTTTAAATGATCAACCTTATTCTTATATAATTTCTTAATTCCGTCAGAGAGTTCATAATTATAAATCATAGCCTCATATTTTTTAATTAACTTATTTATTTCAATAACTTTATACATTGATTATACCTCCTATTAATATTAATAGTTATCTTTAACATATGATATTTAATCAATATTTATTACAAATTTGGATGTATATTCTATATTTGTTATCTTGCAAATTAATATGTAGGCCATCTATCTCAACTGAATATTATTAAAACTACTCTTATTCATTATCATCTTGGCACTAAATTCTACTGCTTTTTTGCTTAAGCCCTCACATAAATGTGGTGGATTATCAGCTTTAAATCCTTCTGGACGTAACTCTCTACAAAGTAGACTCCCAAACTTCTTTTGAAATTGATCTGCAAACTTATAACAGATATTTCTTATCTCCTTATTAGAAACCCCTTGTTGATTGCCTAAGATACCACAAAACATCAAAGTTCCTGTTACTAGTCCACACTGTGCTCCAAATCTTCCTGCTCCAGGTATAGCACTAGTAGAATCGATTACTTGATCATCTAACTTTACCTTGTATATCTCTCCAAGTGTCTTTAACATTGTAGTAGCACAATTTAAGTCTTCCTCCCAATAATAATCATGTACCCGTTGTTCAATCAATTCTTTCAACTCCATTATTCTCACCTCATTTTCTAGTTTAACTCTTCTATAGATAAGTCCTAGGTTCCTTTCTCTTTCTACTCTTCATTTTCAAAATAAATTTGACAATCCATCCTTTTTTGAAGTTAATCTTTCTTGCTTCTTGAGGACATACCCTGACACAGGCAAAACAACGTAAACAAATCATATCATTTATCTCCAAATTGTCCTTAGCAATTGCTCCTACTGGACAGCTGCTAACACATATGCCACAACTATTACAATTTTCTTTTTCAACTTTAGGCTTTTGAGCAAAGAATCTAGCACTATTTCTTGGTAGAACTTTTGCTATTAAAGGTAATTTCCCTTCAATCTTTAACTCCGGTAACTTATGTATATCAGCTGAATTTTTTAGTTTTTTAGCTATTCTCTTCCCAAACTCCTCTGCCTGTTTTAAGTCAGCTCTATCAGGACGACCTTGGGCTATCTCCAATTTAGAAGTGGAAAAGGAATGCTCTCCAATAAATGAAGCTGCTCCAACAACCTTAAATCCTCCTTGTTCCGCCAACGCTTTTAGCTGTTTAAGTGCTATTCCCTCACCGATATTTCCATAAAGGGCTACTAAAATTATTGCTTGCTCTTCCCCTTTGAGCTTAGTTAAAGTTCTTTCAAGTATTTCTGGAATTCGTTCTTCATATACTGGAACACCAAGTATTAGAATCTCCTTACTACTCTCAATATGGAGGTTAAATTTATCACGAATAGCAGGCTTAGTTAAATCTATCGCCTCTGTATTAGTAACTCCAATCCCCTTAGCTATTGCTGTGATTACCTCCTTGGTTGTATTGGTAGGTGAGAAGAAAATTTCAGTTACCTTATCTAGTTCCATCTCATCACTCCTTGTAATATTTTTAAATCAGACTATCTTCTTAAAATAGTAAATCTAAAATTAGACTTATTCTAAAATAGATTCAACTCCTTCAAAGTATTTAGTAAAGTTTATATCTATATCTTTTAGCTCTGAATTATAAATGGCTTCACAACCATAACTAAAAATAGGTATTAACATCAATACAATCACAATAACCTTCTTCATTAAATCATCCTCTCCTTCTTAGAGATTTTTCACCTTTATTATCTTATTTTATTATGTAATTTAACGATATCTTGGTCAACTAACTCTGGAAAATCTCTTCTAAATTTATTTTTAGCTTTGAATACCTCTTGATAGAGTAACTGCTTAGATTTGATGACCTGTCTTAATAATAAAAATGATAATCCAGAAAGAATAATTTGTATAACTGAATAAATATAATCCTTGGCAAGTAATAAAAACATTCCATAAACAAAAAAACCGATTATAATTAATGCAAGCAGTGGCATAATAACTATATCTCTATTTTGACTATGGATAAAATTAATCATTAATAAACTATGATTTCTTTTTAACAATTCTCTCTCTTTATTATTCACTAATGCTACCTCCTTTAAATCTTCCATATAACTTCAATATCATCTAACTATCAAAGGCTAGTTTTTCAGCTTCCGACCAATTAATAGATAGCTTGGTGCTAAGAAGATACCATTATATAAGATAATCGTTTGCATTAAGTTAACTATAGTATAGTAATTTGCTGGAAGAGCTACTATCAGCCTTAAAATAATAACAAGAAAATAAACAACCATAAGCAAAAACAGTAAAATACAGTTTGCAACTAATAACTGTCTGATGCTTAGCATCAATTCCTTCCACTCTTCATCTGCTAATAATACCCCTTTAAACCACCTCTTAAATATTTGATAGCTTAGAGTCAATTTCTTAATAATCGCCATATAGATTAGATTAATAATTAAAATAATTACGAAAAAAATTATTGCCATATTGACTTCAAAGTAAATTATATCTGTAACAATAAATAATAAATTAATTAATAATAATAGTATTGGAATAAGCCCCATCTATTTATCCCCCCTATTGATTTCAACTTGACTCAATAGCAACACTTTTAGGAATCTGGAATCAGTTATCAGGAACCTGTAAACTATACTGATTCCAGATTCCTGACTCCCGACACGAAAGTGTCGCAATATATCCATTAACCCATGGAGCCTTTATTTTAAAATATTATAATGAATAAGAACCCAAAATTTTAACTAGATTATTCTTTCTAATTTTATCTAGTGCTTCTCTTATCTCTTCTTCATCTTTGTGCCCTTCAATATCAATGAAGAAATAATACTTACCAAGTTCTTGCTTAGTTGGGCGGGAGATGATTGATTTTAAATTAATATCTTTTGTTGAAAACTCATTTAAAATTTTAGACAGAACACCTGATTGATCTGCTACTCCTTCCAAAATAATTATTGATGTTTTATAAGTTTTATCTAGCTCATAATCACCCTTAGACTTAGCAAGTACAATGAATCTAGTCTGATTATGCTCTGAATCGGTTACATTATCAATACAGAGAGAAAAATCATTTTTAATATTAAGTAGATGTCTAGGAATGATTGCACCCTCAGCTATATGATCTTTTTTCACCTGAGAAAAGGATTCACTATTACTTTCAGTAGTTATAAGCTTGACCTGATTAAATTCATCCAAAAAATTATAACATTGGCCTTGAGTCTTAAATTGAACATATATTTTTTCTATATCTGACATGTTCTCACTATTAGCTATAAAGGAAAATTGAATTGGTATGATGATCTCATTGACAATATATAAATCTGACTCTAAGAGTAAATCAAGGGTTCGTTGTACAAAACCATCAAGGGTGTTTTCAATAGGTACAACTCCTAGATTACATTCCTGACCAATAGCCTTAAAGACCTGCCTTATTGTTGGATAATAGGTTATTTCTGATTTTTTATTGCTTACTTCAATATATTTCTTGGTAGCAATCTCACTAAAGGTTCCCATTGCACCAAGTGTTGCTATCTTATCCATTGCTATCCCTCCCCACTGCAAGAGCAACTAAACTATAAGTTAGTCATCTATTCTTATCCTTTTAAAGAAGATACCCAATCTAGTAGAATAAATTAAATTAACTGCATAACTTCCTTTAAAATCTTTTCATCTATATTAGCTCCACTCATTTGCAGAACTACCTTTTTATCCTTTAATCTATCCTTTAGCTTAAGGGCTGCCATAATTGGTGCACTACCTGCTCCTTCAGCGAGATTATGAGTATGCTTTAAAGCAAGAGCAATCCCTTTTTTAATCTCATCTTCACTTAATGTCACAAAATCATCAAGCTGATCTTTATAAATTGAAAATGGTAATTCATAGGCTGAGCCTGTGGCAAAACCACCTGCAAAGGTCTTATTTTCACTACTTTGAATCAGCTTCTCTTTCCATGAAAGATAAGCAGCTTGGGAAGCCTCTGCTTGAACAGAAATGATTTCAATCTTAGGATTAATCTTCTTTAAAACAGTTACTGCTGCTGCAAGCTCACTGCCTGCCCCTATAGGTAATATTACTGTATCTAGATCTGGCAAATCATTTATAATTTCTAAAAATTCTGTTCCTACACCATTAATTAAATGGGGTTCATTTGCTGCATGAATATAATACAAACCTCTTTCTTTACTTAAGCTTTCAACAACCTCTGCAGCTTCTTCAAAGTTATTACCTTCCTCTACTAGCTTAGCACCAGTATCAATAATAGCCTGATTCTTAGCTGAGTTATTTCCCTTAGGTACTACAACTACAGCCTCCATCCCAAACCATTTAGCAGCAGTTGCTACAGAAATACCATGATTTCCTGTAGAGAAAGTGACTACCCCATTAACTCCTCCTTTCTTTAAATGGTGCATCACATTTACACCACCTCTTATCTTGAAACTACCCCCAGGGTTATGGTTTTCATGTTTTATGTATATCTCTGCTCCAATCAGCTTAGATAAGTTCTGATAATAATTTAATTTTGTCGGCTTTAAAAACTTATATACACTCTCCTTGGCCCGAAAGACCTCTTGAATAGATATAGGGTAATCTTTTGTTGTAAAACTCACTGCTATCTCTCCTTCCCTTTGTTTTTACAATCCTAATTAAGATAGTTTTTCCATTCTTTGATGTGGTATAGTAGTTTTAGAGGATGAAAAAACTTCTCCTACAGGCTTGAAATCAAATTTTCTATAAAAATCAATTGCATTCAACCTAGCATTTAGATAAATCTTATCACTATTATTCTCAATTGCTCTTTTAATGAGCCTGCTTATAATTTCCGAAGCTATTCCCTGACCCCTTACCTCAGGATCAACAACCACTTGAGATATTTGACTTATATTCTGATCTATTGTCAATCTACCATAACCAAGTAATCTTTCTGAATTAATACAGACTAAATGAGTGCTCTCTTCTTCATTGGAGTCAGATACAATCTCTCTAGGTAAATTTAAGTCTTTAAAAAAGTTTTTATATCGCAAATTTACCACTTGCTCATACCATTTGGAATCCAGTGGAATAAATTCAAAGTAATTATTTCCAAAATCCATTATCAAAGCTCCTTTCCAATTGATTAGTTAATTAAGACAAAACAAGTTCCCTTGTCATCTCCAAACTAACAGGAATTCCTCCAGCAGCAAAATCAAATTCATGTAATGGGATTATGATACACCATACATTTCTCCCATTCTGTGCTTTGACTTTATCACTAACTGAAATGAATAGCTTAGTAATCTCTGAAAATAGCTTCTTCTTAATCTCTTCATTAATTGCATCTGCAAAGATATAAATCTTTATCACAGCTTTATCATGCTTATCTTTTTCTCCACCAACATATAAACCATCAAACTCCTTGATCTCTAACAATGCTATTGACCTTGAAATCGGATTATCAACTAAACCCTCATACTCTAAAAGAACCTTTGTCAATTCTTTGGCAATAATAGATTTTTCCTCTTCATTAATAAGATTTTGACTCACTAAAACCTCTGCATATGGCATAATTTCTCTCCTCCTACTTATTATTTATCAACTAAAATGGGGAGCGGATTAATCTAAAAAATCTTCAAACTCTACTACTCTTCCAGTTCTAATTCTAAAAGATTCTGCTATAAATCAACATTTTTTAATCAAATACAAAGCTAACTCTAGAATCCTTTGCCCATCTATCTCTTATTTCTTCTATATAATTCTTTTGCCATTATATATAATCTCTTCATATTCTTTAGTAAATTTTGGATGATTCTTTTTAATATATTCTAATATCTATATAGATGGCATTAAAGATTTAACATTTCAATTAGCTATGGGTTTTAACCCGTAGCTTCTGTAGGACTCATAATATCGCCACAGGTTAAAACACTGTGGCTAAT
>NZ_JBSQYM010000162.1:0-6323 GCF_055140805.1 Orenia sp. | reverse complement strand
AGCATATTTTAAAATCTAATAAACCAAGAGTATGTTATTGTAATTTCATGGAACGAAATGGTTGTAAAATATTGGTTTCTGCAGTTTAATCATATATAGTTATAGATTTTATTAAAAGAAGATCCTTTACTGATCTGAAATAGTTGAATTTAAATTTCTACTAAGAGTTGATGCTAATCATACTTAGTAGACTCTTTTTTTAGCATTTTAGTAAAGTGTAATCGACATATTGTAAAGTAAAATTGACATATAGTAAAGTTTGCTTTACAATATAAGTAAATGAGTAAATTTTATCGGAGGGATGTTAATAATGAAGAAAGAGAACTACTTTATATTAGTAGGATTGTTTGGGCTTGTAGCATTAATGGTATCTTCTATATCGGGTGATAGTTGGTTATTATTAGCTACAATAGTTGCAGGAATACTTGGACTTCGATTAGCTAAGTCTAGATGCAAAGAAGTATTAGATGATGAGAGAGCTTATCGAATTTCAGAAAAGGCAGGAAGAATTGCATTTATAAGTTATGGAATTATAGGAGGGTTAGGAGTTGCTATTTTATCACAACTAAAACTAAGTCCAGAATTATTACTTATTACTAAAACTATATCTGTTAGTCTTGGTATTATGTTTCTGATTTATCTTAGTTATTATTTTTACTATAGCAGGAAATTATAAGGGGGAAGGTGAAAGTGAAGAATAATTTAAAGGTTTATAGGGCTAAAAAAGATCTTACACAACAAGAGTTAGCTATTAATGTAGGGGTCAGTAGACAAACTATTATTTCCATTGAAAAGGGTAGGTATGAACCTTCATTATCCTTGGCCTTTAAGTTGGCAAATCATTTTGAAATAAGAATTGAGGATTTGTTTATTTATCAAGGGAAATAGAAAAATAAATGATTGGTTTTGATCGGGGTATTATTCTAATTTTTCAATTGTTTTTAAATCGCCCCAATTAAATTTGACTAGTGGAGGTTAAGAAATTATTTCTTCTTTAACTTCATAGAAGTTATATTTAAGTCTTAAAAAATTGATTAGTAAATAACTGATAAAGTAATTTTTGCTTGGAGTGCTGATACTTTTATAGATTAGGCTAGAAATTGATGAATTAATCTTAGTGCTCGGAAGAAAGGTTCATTTTATCTGAAATGGATTTGATGAATTGTTAAAGATGATGTGGATAACAATTGATTCTCAATAATTTAACTGAATATTTTCTAAGAAAAAGTTCATTATAATAATTATAAAACCAGAAGTGACAATAAGCGTTTACTCATAACTTATCACCCGTCACTTGTCACTGAACTTCGGAGGTGTTACTATGAAACTAACAGTCTTAGGCAATCGTTCACCTTTTCCAGTTAAGGATGGAGGATGCCCCAGTCACTTATTAGAGTCTGATAATCAGAAGATATTAATAGATATTGGTCCTGACTCATTAAAAGAGTTGAACAAGCATATCAACTATTATGAATTGACTGCTATTGTGATCTCCCATCTCCATGGCGATCATTTTCAGGATTTATTGCCTTTACACTATGCGATTATGCTCGATATCATGGCTGGTAGGCGAAAAGAAGCTTTGCCAGTTTACTTACCTTTTGATGAAGGACAAGAGCTAGATTTTATCAGGTCAAAGGTAGGTAATGAGTATTATCTACAGCCAATTAATGAAGCTACTAAGTTGAACTTTGGAAATTTAAATTTTTCCTTTAAGCAAACTAAGCATCCCAAGGAATGTTATGGAATGAAGATTAGCAATGGTACTAAGAGCTTAGGTTATACAGCCGATACAAGCTGGGATGAGAGTCTAATCTCTTTTCTAAGGAGTACAGATTTATTAATGGTAGAAGCCAGCCTGTTAGAGCAGGATAAGGAGAAGACCAAGCTAGGACATCTAACTGTCAAAGAGGCAGTCAATTTTGGAGTACAAGCCAAGACAAAAGAATTACTCTTAACCCATCTAGGAGCCTATTATCCCAGAGAAGAGATAGAAGCAGAGGTAGAAGAAGTTGGTATTCCTGTAGAGATTAGCAGAGTAGGAGCTAGTTATGAAATATAGTTTTAATAGTTGATTTTGATTGAGGTAGTGGGTGTTAATGGAGATATTACGACAGTTTTCAGACCCCCTCCAACCTCCCCCTTATCTAAAGGGGAGGCTATATAAATAAAGAACAGTCTTTTAAGTCCTCCCCATTATGAAGGGGGAGGATTAGGAGGGGGTGGTTTTTGAAAGTGTCTCATTATCACTCTATTGTATCACTTTTACTACTAAGTATAATCCATCATAATTATTAATAGTTAAACTACACAAGGACTTTCCTCTATTTAAGCAGAAGTATAGAGGGGAGTCTTTATTTTTTGGAATTTATTATTGATATTTAGCCAATTATTTGTAAATATATATAAGAGAAGATTTGGAGCAGAGAGTTGGAACTAATTATTTAATATTTTAATTCTCAATTCTCAACTATCAATTCTCAATTATAAAAAACGGGGAGGCAGTAAGATGAGAACAATAAAAGTTAAGGAGATTAGTAGAGCAGTAGCCAAGCTTTGTATTGATGCCAACTATAACTTAGGAGAAGATATAGTTGATGAGTATAAATTAGCATATCAGCGAGAAGAGTCTGAGGTTGCTAAGGAGATTTTACAGCAGCTAAGTAAGAATGCTGAGATTGCCAAGAAAGACCAAGTACCAATCTGTCAAGATACAGGAATGGCAGTTATCTTTTTAGAGCTAGGACAAGACTTAAGGGTGGTTGAAGGAGATTTATATCAGGCTATTAACCAAGGTGTAAGTGCTGGATATACCAAAGGGTATTTGAGAAAGTCTGTAGTTAATGATCCTTTGATTGAACGGAAGAATACCGAGGATAATACCCCAGCAGTGATTCATACAGAGATTGTTCCTGGAGATCAATTGAAGATAACTGTAGCACCAAAGGGCTTTGGTAGTGAGAATATGAGCCAGTTAAAGATGCTTAGACCAACTTATGGTGTAGAAGGGCTTAAAGACTTTGTCTTAAAGGTAGTCAAGGAGGCTGGACCAAATCCTTGCCCACCGATTGTAGTAGGAGTAGGAATCGGAGGAACAGTAGAGAAAGCAGCGTTATTGGCTAAGAAGTCTTTATTAAGACCTCTAGGTGTTTATAATGATGATGAGAAGTTTAAAAATTTAGAACAAGAGCTACTAGCAGAAGTAAATCAATTAGATATTGGACCACAGGGTCTAGGGGGACTGACTACAGCTTTAGCAGTAAATATCGAAACCTATCCAACCCATATTGCTGGATTGCCAGTAGTAGTTAATATCAACTGCCATGTAGCAAGACATAAAGAGATAACTTTGTAAAAAGTGTGAGTGTGAGGGATTTAGTGTGAGTTAAAAACTAAGATGCTTTAATACTCACACTCACATCAACACTGAATTAATAAAGGAGGATTAAATCATGGCTAAAGTCAGCTTAACAACACCAGTTACAGAGGAGAAAGTTAGAAGTTTAGAAGCAGGAGATAAGGTTTTACTATCTGGAGTAGTCTATACAGCTCGTGATGCAGCCCATAAGAGGTTGGTTGAGGCTTTAGATAAAGGAGAGGAGCTTCCCTTTACAGTAGAAGGAAATGCTATCTATTATGTAGGACCATGCCCTGCTAAACCTGGTCAGGTAATCGGTTCTGCTGGACCGACTACCAGTTATAGAATGGATCCTTTTGCACCAAGGTTAATCCAAGAAGGATTAAGGCTTATGATTGGTAAAGGTGAACGAAATGATGAGGTTATTGATGCTATGAAAGACAAAGGGGCTGTCTATTTAGGTGCAATTGGAGGGGCAGCAGCCTTAATCAGTAAATGTATCAAAGAAGCAGAGGTTATTGCCTATGATGACTTGGGAACAGAAGCAGTAAGAAGATTAGTAGTAGAAGAGTTGCCTCTTATCTGTGTAATTGATAGCCAAGGTAATAATTTATATAGAAGAGACTAACATTAAGTTTAAACTTGAGTTTGAGTCTAAGTCTAAGAACTATTTTCACTTAATCTTCGGCTCGCTCTTAAACTTAAATTCCATTTCTACAGGATAATTATTATAATTATTGAAAGAATAAAATAGAGCATATAATTATGTTAACCCAAACACTATACATAGAAAAAACCTTTGAAAGGGAGAGATGTTAATGTCAAGAGTTGATGGTAGAGAGAGAAAAGACCAATTAAGAGAGATTAAAATAACTAGAAATTTTACTAAATATGCGGAAGGTTCTGTGCTAATTGAGGCAGGAGATACAAAGGTAATCTGTAATGCCAGTGTTCAAGATAGTGTTCCTTATTTCTTAAGAGGGCAAGGGCAAGGTTGGTTGACGGCAGAATATTCAATGCTACCTAGAGCAACCCAAGATAGGAATGTTAGAGAGGCAGCGAAAGGTAAGTTAAGTGGACGGACTCAAGAGATTAAGCGATTGATTGGTAGAGCACTACGCTCAGTTGTTGATTTAGAGAAATTAGGGGAGAGGACTATCTGGATAGATTGTGATGTTATTCAAGCAGATGGTGGAACTAGAACAGCCTCTATTACAGGTGCTTTTGTAGCGATGGTAGATGCCTTTTCTTATATGATAGAAAATAAAATGATTAGTCAATTACCATTAAAAGATTTTGTAGCAGCTGTAAGTGTGGGAATAGTAGATGGAGAATTATTATTAGACTTATGTTATCAGGAAGATTCTAATGCACATGTAGATATGAACCTTGTTATGACAGGAAAAGGTGAGATTATAGAGATACAAGGAACAGGAGAAGAGAACCCATTTTCAAAAGAAAGTATGTTTAAGCTAGTTGATATAGCAGAAAAGGGAGTAAAAGAGTTGATTCAATATCAAAAAGAAGCTTTGGGTGAGACGGTGGAGATGTTTAAGGGGGAATAAGCAATGAAGTTGTTTTTAGCAACTGGAAATCAACATAAAATAGAAGAGATGGAGAAGATCTTAGCAGATACAGATATAGAGATTCTTTCTAAAAACGATATTGAGACCATGCCAGAGGTGATAGAAGACCAAGATACTTTTACTGGTAATTCCCTTAAAAAGGCTAGAGAGATTGCTGAATATATTGGTATGTCTACTATTGCTGATGATTCTGGCTTGGTTGTTAAAGCCTTAAATGGTCAGCCTGGGGTGTATTCAGCCCGCTTTGCAGGGGAGAATGCTACGGATCAAGAGAATAATCAAAAGCTACTAAAATTATTAAAGGATACTCCTTTAGCAGAAAGAGAGGCTTACTTTATCTGTGCTATGGCATTTGTGTCTGGTGATGGTCAAGAGTATACAGTAACTGGTAAATGTCATGGTTATATCACCTTTGAGCCACAAGGAGAAGAAGGTTTTGGTTATGACCCATTATTTATTCCTAATGGATATGAGAAAAGTTTTGCTCAATTAGGAAGTGGAGTTAAGAACAAGATTAGCCATAGGGCTAAAGCTTTAGATAAAATGAAAAATATTTTGATAAAATAATAATATCAAGAATCTTAAATTGTAGTTATAAATAACCACAGGTCTAGACCTGTGGTTATTTATACATAAATTATAGTTGGGTGGTGTGAGCATGAAACTGGCAATATTCAGTGATGGACATGGACAAGGTCAAAGAATCAATCAAGTAGTACAAGAATTAGCAAACCTTGATTATATCATATATGCTGGAGATATAGTTGAAGATTTAAAAGAAGTAGAGATATCAGAAAAGATAGGGTTACTAGCTGTCAGGGGAAATTGTGATTATAGTATAGAATATCCTGAGGATCAATTGGCTAGTATAAGTAATAAGAGGGTTTTTTTAACCCATGGGCATAAGTATATGATTAATTATGGATTGGATAAACTCTATTATAAGGCAAAAGAAGTAGGGGCAGATATAGTGATTTTTGGTCATAGTCATCGACGCTATGCTATTGAAGAAGATGGAATCTTGTTCTTTAACCCAGGTAGTATCTCTTCACCTAGAGATGGGAAAGCCCCATCTTATGGGTTAATTGAAATCAAAGATGGTCAGATAAATTATAAACATATTGATTTTAAATCAAAGAAGTAGTATATTGTAGATAAACGGAGAAAAGAAGATTATTTATGATTTAATTTAAAATAATACTTGTTATTGGACTTTTCTCCTTTTGACCTTGTCTTCTTTTTTAGGTATACTATTAAATGTCGCAAGCGAGATAAGCGATAAAATAGCGGAGCATGGCGCAGTTTGGTAGCGCACCTGGTTTGGGACCAGGGGGTCGCAGGTTCAAATCCTGCTGCTCCGACCAATAAATCAGTTAACG